>JANOEM010000312.1:0-3241 GCA_031413195.1 Actinomycetes bacterium | reverse complement strand
CTGATCAAACGGCGTGTACTCAGCCAACCCCTTCGACGCCAACGTCTTCGAAATCGCCGCAGTCAACGTCGTCTTACCATGATCAATATGACCCATCGTCCCAATATTCACATGCGGCTTCGTGCGCTCGAACTTTGCCTTACTCATCTGATTTTCTCCGTGCTTGGCTGAAGGTGGTTGTCAAAGAACTGGGGTAGGAGGCCCGAGGGCCTCACTACAGACCGGCAATGCTATGGGGCAGGACCAGGGCCGACAACCCCGAACCTCACCCCGATGCGGCACTATTCGCCGCGAACCCGCTTGATGATGTCAGTCGCGATCGCGTTCGGAACTTCCTGGTAGGAATCGAACTGCATCGTGTAAGTGGCACGTCCCTGGGTGCGTGAGCGGAGGTCGGTCGAGTACCCGAACATCTCCGACAATGGGATCTGGGCCCGGACGACCTGGGTGTTACCGCGGGCCTCCATGCCTTCGATCCGGCCACGACGGCTGCTGAGGTCGCCCATGACATCGCCCATGTATTCGTCCGGGGTGACGACTTCGACACCCATGATCGGCTCGAGCAACACCGGCTTGGCCATCTCGGCTGCCTTCTTGAACGCCATCTGGCCAGCGATCTTGAACGCCATTTCGCTGGAGTCCACGTCGTGGTACTGACCATCGACCAATGTCGCCATGATGTTCACGGTCGGGTAACCCGCGAGCACGCCGTTGTCGAGCGCGCTCTGGATGCCCATGTTGACCGGCTGGATGTATTCGCGCGGCACCTTGCCACCGGTGACCTTGTCGACGAACTTGTAGCCGCCCTCGGGGTTTGGCTCGAGGGTGATCTTGACGACCGCGAACTGGCCCGAACCGCCGGACTGCTTGATGTGGCGGTACTCGACCGATTCGACCTTCTTGGTGATCGTCTCGCGGTAGGCAACCTGGGGCTTTCCGACAGTGGCGTCGACGCCGAACTCGCGCTGCATCCGGTCGACGAGGATCTCGAGGTGCAACTCACCCATCCCGCTGATCACGGTTTGGTTGGTCTCTTCGTCGGTGCGAACCCGGAAGGTCGGATCCTCGTCGGACAGGCTCTTCAACGCCTTGCCCAACTTGTCCTGATCGACCTTGGTCTTGGGCTCGATCGCGACGTGGATCACGGGCTCGGGGAAGATCATCCGCTCGAGAATGATCGGGTTGCTGCGATCGCAGAGCGTGTCGCCGGTGGTGGTGTCCTTGAAGCCGAGCCCGGCAACGATGTCACCGGCCATTGCGGTGTCGAGATCTTCGCGCTGGTTCGCATGCATCAGCAGGATCCGGCCGAGGCGCTCGCGCTTCTCCTTGGTGCTGTTGAACACCTCGTCGCCTTTGTTGATCTGACCGGAGTAGACGCGGAAGTAGGTGAGCTTGCCGAACGGATCGGCGACGATCTTGAACGCCAGAGCCGCGAACGGTCCGTTCTCGTCGGCCGGACGATCGATCGGCTCCTCCTGGTAGTTGACGCCAGAGGCCGGCTTGATGTCGAGCGGGCTCGGCAGGAAGTCGACAACGGCGTCGAGCATCGGCTGGACACCTTTGTTCTTGAAAGCCGAGCCGCACAGGATCGGAACGAAGTCGAACGCGAGTGTCCCCTTGCGGATCGCACGCTTGACCTCTGCCTCGGTGACATCCTCACCGTTGAGGTACTTCTCCATGAAGTCGTCGTCGCTGGTCGCGATCGTCTCGAGCAGTTCGTGGCGGTACTTGTCGGCGATCTCGACCATGTCGGCCGGGATGTCGACTTCGTCCCACTTCGCCCCGAGTTCTTCGTCGTGCCAGATCAGAGCCTTCATCTTGACGAGATCGATCAGGCCGATGAACGGCGTGTTGACCTCGGCGCCGCCCGCTCCGATCGGCAGGTGCAGGACGGCGGTGGTTGCTTCGAGACGGTCCTTGACCATCTGGACGGTGCGATAGAAGTCAGCGCCGATGCGGTCCATCTTGTTGACGAAGCACATTCTCGGGACGTTGTACTTATTCGCTTGGCGCCACACCGTCTCGGTCTGCGGCTCGACACCGGCGACGGAGTCGAACACCGTGACTGCACCGTCAAGGACGCGCAATGAGCGCTCGACCTCGATCGTGAAGTCCACGTGGCCAGGCGTGTCGATGATGTTGATCCGGTGGTTGTCCCAGATGCACGTGGTGGCGGCGGATGTGATCGTGATGCCACGCTCCTGCTCCTGCGCCATGTGGTCCATGGTCGCCGCGCCGTCGTGCACTTCGCCGATCTTGTAGCTCTTGCCGGTGTAGTACAGGATGCGCTCGGTCGTCGTGGTCTTGCCCGCGTCGATGTGAGCCATGATGCCGATGTTGCGGGTGCGCTCGAGGGGATATTCGCGCTTAGCCATCTCTGTACTTCTTCCGTTTGCCGAGGTGATCCAGATCTGCGCGGCGGCCGAGAACCGGCCACAGGCACAAGAAACAATGCTAGCGGTGGGGCCTTCCAGATCGCGCCGCGAGCCCCTATGCCCGCCGCTACACCCCGGGTACGGCGGATGCCATGAAGTCGACCAGGCGCCTGCGCCATTCGACGCTGCACTTGTCTGCCTGCACGCTGACCAGCGACGTCTGGTCGAGGGGCAACACTCCGTCGAGCAGCTCGAGCATCCGCTTGTCCTCGGCCCCGATTGCCATATCGAAGCGGATGACTTCCTCGGCCGACGCCGAGAAGTCGTCGTTGCGCCAGATCACGAACGTGAAGTACGACGTCTCGTCGTCGATCGGGGTGGACAGCATCAAGATGATGTGCGACAGGCCGGTGCCGTAACGGATCGTGCTGCGAACCGTGAAGGGCAGATTGAACCCGCTGGTCATCGCCCGCTCGACGACATCGCCCGTCTGGCCGCTCGCCAGGGATCCGAGACCGTCGTTGTTCGCTCGGACCTCGTATCGGTACCCGAAGAAGTCGTGATCGAGTTGGGTCAGGTCGATCTTGGGCACGCGGGTCTCCTGCCCCCGGCCGAAGGTGCCGACGTGCACGTACGGGAAGTGGGTGATGTCCAAGAAGTTGTCGCTCATCCGCGTCGCGGATGTGCGCCAGACCTCGACCGGCGTGTTGATCCGCCGAAATGCTGGATCCTGCTCCTCGGCGATGTCGAAGATCGGCCGATTCGGCTCACCGATGCATACCCAAACCAGCCCGAACTTCTCGGCTACGTGGAATGTCGTCAGATGAGCGCGAGGCGGGACGGGCACGCCGTCGTTCGCGGAAGGG
>JANOEM010000311.1:0-3773 GCA_031413195.1 Actinomycetes bacterium | reverse complement strand
TCACAGATGACGAGCTCGAGGAGTTCTCGGAGCTGTCACTGCATCCTGCGGACAGGAGCCCAATCACCAGCAATGCGAGGACGGATCCCTGTGACATGGCGCGTGATCGGGTCGATCGATGCCAGCGCGCCGGTTGTCCGCTCATCCTGCAATCCCTCTCGATCGATTGATCCCAACACTTGCCGAGTGGTCCCCAAGGCACAAGTCACCCGGCCGGGTTCAGCCCGGCACGAAGCCTGGAACGAAGCCTGGAACGAAGTATGAATCGTTGAGCGCCGGGTCCGGGTCGAAGTAAACGCGAACGGCCTGTACCAGACCGTCACTGCCGACCTTCCAGATCTCGATGCTCTCGACAACGACGGGCCGTCCGTTGATGATCCCGTCGTTGCGCATCACTACGGCCGCCTCGCTGTCACAGACGACGATTCGCTCCGGTGTCAGCAGCCACGAACGTCCGGGAGTCAGTGACCTTTCCCAACTCGAACGGACCGCTTCCGACCCGTGTTTCGTCGGGACACCGACCGGGTCGTCGAACGTGACATCGTGGCTGAACAACGCTGTCCAGGCCGCTTGATCGCGAGCGTTCCAATGCCGGCAATGGGCCTCGACCGCTGCCCGAACGACCTGCGCTGGCGGTGACTCGGTACCCATGAAGAACGATCGTAGGCGCCGATCGGCTTCGGCGCGGGGCCAGAATCATCAATGTGGCATTCAAGGTCTCTCGCAGCGGCATCGGCCTGATTCTCGTCGCGGCTTTCGGCATCATGTTCACGGCGATGCCGCTGATGGGGCTCGGGGCCGACATCTCACCCGATGCCGACACCTATCTCGAGCAACGGTACGGCAACATCGGCATCGGCCTCGCGCTGATGTTCACGGCGCTGATGGTCGTGGTGGCACTGGTCGGGGTGATCATGCAGTTCCGTCCCCGCGCCCCCCGGCAGAGCAAGCGTCGCCGCTGAGAGATCCGTTTGCTCGCGCCGGACTCGGACGGGTGGCGGCATGCTTGTCGAGTGCAACGGACGGTGATCGCTCATCTCGAATGCGACGTGCTCACCGCCGTCGATGTCGTGCTGTCCGTCGCAGTCGCCGAGGGACCGATGGTCTCCGGTGAATCGCTCGTCGCAACGGTCGACGGCCGACCGATCCAGCTGACCGAGATCGCGGATGACCACGGCACCCGTTTGCACGTCGCCGACCGTGTCCCGACTGGTCAATTGGTGGTCGACTACGCCGCCCTGGTCACGTCGGACGCGCCTCCGATGATCACGCTACCGGTCGATCTCGTGCGGTATCTGCGCCCAAGCCGCTACTGCGAGTCGGATCGTTTGTCGCCCGTCGCCCGCTACGAGTTCGCCGGACTCGATGGGGCGGATCTGCTGTCGGCGGTATCGAGTTGGGTTGGTACCCGTCTCGGCTACGTGCCCGGCTCCAGTCGACCGATCGACGGTGCGGCTGCGACCATGCTCGCTCGCCAGGGGGTCTGCCGCGATTTCGCCCACCTCGTCATCGCGTTCCTGCGGGCCTGCGACGTGCCGGCCCGGCTCGCCTCGGTGTACGCACCCGGGTTGCACCCGATGGATTTTCATGCGGTCGCAGAAGCGTATGTCGACGGCGATTGGCAGGTTGTCGACGCGACATGCCTGGCGCCGCGATCGACCATGGTTCGCATCGCGACCGGTCGAGATGCTGCCGACGCGGCGTTCATGTCGAACAATCGGGGCATCATCGTGCTGACCGGGATGGAAGTGGTGGCCTACACCGATGAGAGCCTGCCGTTCGACGACGTCGAGTCGCTGGCCCAATTGCGGTGACCGGGCACGATTGTCAGGCGCAAGGACCGATCGCGACTCACATCACTGATCGGCGCAGAATTCGAGATCTCGGGAACTCTTTCGCCCCGGCGAGCGACCCTCGTCCATGCTTGCAACGCCTTCGACCTTGTTCACCCGTTCGATAGCCGCCGGCGCCCTCGCCTGCGCTGCCGCGCTGGCAGCCGGATCCGTTGCATTTGCCCACAACGAGTTCGAGCCCGGCGAGGTCGCGCCGGGAAGCATCGTGGCACTCACGCTGTCCGTCGAGAACGAGAGCTCGACAGCGGGTACGACTTCGGTGGAACTCCAGTTCCCGCAGCCCCTCGTCGTCGTTGAACTTCCCGAGGTCGCAGGCTGGACAGCCGAACCGGTCGACGGGTCAATCGGCGCCGAAGCCATGGGTGTGGTCTGGTCGAGGGAGACAGCTGATCCCTCCGAGAACCCGAGCCTCCCGCTGACCATCGGCCCGCTTCCGGATATCGAAGGGCGGTTGCAGTTCAAGTCACTGCAGACCTACAGCGACGGTACGCAGGACGCCTGGATCCAGGAGTGGCCGGTGGGCACGCCCGAGCCCGACCGTCCCGGACCGGTACTTGATCTCGTCATCGGAGCGCCAGGGACGGTTCCATCGGAAACGACCCCCGCGCCGGAAGCCACAACGGAGGCGACCGAGGCAAGCGCAGCACCGCCGGAGACGTCGGCTGCCACCACCGCTGCCACCACCGCCGAGACCACCGCCGAAATCACTGCAGAGCCGACGGCGACCACCGAACCGATCCTGATCTCGCCGGCTCCGACCTCGAACCCGGCAGACTCTGATTCGGACTCTGACGACGACTCGTCGGGCTGGCTCATCGCCGGTGGTCTGGCTGCGGTCCTGCTGGCCGCAGTCGGCGCCTTCGTGCTGTTCTCCCGCCGCAAGGAAAGCTGACAGCTGCGACGCAGCGGCAGCGGGAGAACAGTCCGAAACCCTTTCTCAGCCGACTTCTGTCAGCTGACCGTGAGTACCACGTCGTACAGGAAGTTGTTGGCCCGGAGTCCGCAGATCGTGACGAAGTAGCTGAACTGGGTGTTGTCGATCAGTGGCGTGGTGATGTTCGTGCCGGTCAGGGTCCGATCACCTGGCGCTCCGGTCGTCGTCGCCTGGAACAGCAGTTCGGCGCTGCTGACGGCAATCGGGTTGCGCCACACCCTAAGTGCGACGTCGCTGCCGGCGCCGTTGTTGTTGTCGGCGACATGGGCTGTCACGTCGGCGAGCGTCGCTCCCTGCGGGAGCGTGACGGCTGCGATCCCGCAGGAAGGGTTCGTGAGGTGTCCTTCGAGCCGACCCTGATCGAAGTCGTGAATGACCGGCGCCGTCAAATCACCGTCGCTTGAGAACGCAGCAGGGTCAAGGATGATTCGAGTCGATGCGCCGCCGTTGAGCCCGACGTAGTAGCCGACAACGTCGGCGATCACGTCGATGTTCCCGGCCAGGCTGTAGAACGACGCTTTGTCGTTGGAAAGCTTCACGTCCACCTTGTTGGGGGTTGCCGGAGCACCCGCGACCCAGTTGAGGTTCGATGCGGTCGGGCGGGTTGCGTCCGATGGCCACACGGTGAGGAAGCTGGACGACGTGCTGTTGACGGCGGTCACGTTGAGCGCGATGCCGACGGCGTCGACCGGGATGGTGCAGTTGCCGTTGGCGCCGGTGACCTGCTGGACGAAGACCTCGCCGCCGACCAGCGGAGTCTTGCGAGGGCCGACGTTGTTCGCTGGTTCGGGCCGGGTGTCGAACAGACGACACGGTGTGACGGGCACGAACGCGGAGCGGCCACCGGGAGCGCTTGCCGCGTTGGTGATCGCGAGCCCTCCTGCTCCGAGCGATACGGCGACCGCAGCCCCGATCGCAGCCCATCGACTCCGTCCAAAACCTTGGCTGAGTTTGGATTCCATGACGATCTCCCTTGTTACTGGTAG
>JANOEM010000310.1:0-23555 GCA_031413195.1 Actinomycetes bacterium | reverse complement strand
CTCAGATCGTGATCACGGTGTCGTTGCCGTTGGATGCTGTGTTGGACGAGATCGTGAACACGGCATCGGTGTCGAGCGACACCGATGACCCTGACGATTCGAACAACTCCGATGATGAGCCGGTGGATCCGGTTCGGGCATCGTTGACGTTGAACAAGGTCATCACCAAAGACGATGGTGGCAACGCTGTGTTGAGTGACTTCGTGTTGACGGCGACGCCGCCAGTCGGGGCCGCTGTTATCAATGCAGCGGACCCGGACGAGTCCCTGGCGATCGGCGCCGCGGCCGACGTGGCGCCGGGAACGTTCACATTGACCGAGTCGGGTGCGGCGGGCTACCTCGGTTCGGCCTGGGTGTGCACGAATGGCACCGTCACCGATGACGGTGTGGTGACGGTTCCTTCAGGAGTCGACGTGGTCTGCACGATCACCAACGACGACATCGCGCCGACGATCACCGTGATCAAGGAAGTCGACAACGTCTACGGCGGTGAATTGGCCGCAGGCGATTTCCAACTCACCGTGAACGGCGCCGACGTTGAGCAGGGCGTTGCGCTCGACACGGCAGCCAACGCATTGAACGTGATCGGCGAGGACGAGGTTGCGGGCTACCGACAGACTTCGATCGAGTGTTTCGCCGTTGACACCACATCACCGAACCTGTACGAGGACGGGATCACCCTGGCCGAGGGCCAGAACGTGATCTGTTACGTCACGAACCAGGACCTTCCGGTCGATCTCGAGATCACCAAGAACGACGATGGCGTCACGGCCATTGCCGGTGGTTCATCGTTCGAGTACACGATCACGGTCGCCAATGTCGGCGAGCGCGACGTGGATGCCGACGAGCCGGTCACATTGACCGACGAGTTGCCCGCCGGTTTGTCGTTCGTTGCACCGTTGCCAGCCGGGTGCACGGCGGTCGGCCAGACCTTGACCTGCGACATCGATCCATCGTTGTTGCAAGTCGGTGATGCCCCAGTGGTGCTCACGATCACAGTCAAGGCCGCCTCTGATACGGCTTCGGGCACCTACACCAACAAGGCGTACGTGACGACGCAGGACGACCCCATTTGCGACGGCGAGGGCGACTGTGTGCCGCCTCCGTGCCCGACCGGGTCGACCGATAGGGACGTTCAGCAAGGTGGTTCGAACAATGTCGACTGCGAGGACACTCCCGTTGACGGGGTTGCGACGATCACGGTGACCAAGAACGACTCGAAGGATCCGGTGCTCAGCGGCGAAACCTTCGATTACACGCTCACGGTCACCAACAATGGACCATCTGTTGTCTCCAACGTCGCCCTCACCGACGATCTGCCGGCCGGGCTGACGTTGGTGTCGACGGTCGGTGGCGCCGGATGGACCTGCAACACCGTCGATCCGATCAGTTGCACCTACGGGCCGGTGTTGGCTGCGGGAGCAACGACCTCGGTCGTGACGGTCACGGTCAAGGTCGAACTGTCGGCGGTATTCGCCGCAGACACGATTCCGAACACCGCCGTTGGGACAGCGTTCGTCGACAAGTTGGTCAATGGTCCGAGCGAGAACCTGACCGATGACGACACCGAGCAGACCTTGCTCACCCGCAGTCTCGACGTGACCGGATTCGCGCCGGAGTGCGTGGCGGATGCGCCGTACATCAGCTACGCCATCGTTCCGCTCGGATTCGTCCCGGTGAACGGCAACGCCACGTTGACATTCTTCGACAAGAACGGCGTTCAGGTCGGCGCTCCGGTTGCCGTCACCAGCCTCACCGGCAGGGTGCTCTACCCCGGTGCCTCTGTCGATGCCAACGGTGTCGCGACGGATTGGCCAGGATGGAAGTTGCAGGATGGGCTGTGGGTCGTAGACCCGTCTGATTCGGTCCTTCGTGACGGTCTGACCATTAGGGTCGATGTGAACCCGACCGCGACGGCTACGGTCACGTACCCGCCGGCCACGTCAACTTGTGCGAATCCGAAGCAGACCTCAGCGGACCTCGCAATCGTCAAGTCCGCCGGCAATGCAGCGCCGGACTTGGGGAGCACCTTCGATTACGTGCTCGACGTGACGAACAACGGTCCGGATGCGGCCGGCAACGTCGTCGTCAGTGATGGCGTGCCGCTGACTCTGGTGATCAACAGCGTCAACTCGGGTCCGTTCTCCTGCACTCGGAACGGCAATGTGGTGATCTGCAACATGGCTTCGCTGGCTGCGGGTGCGACCGCCAAGATCGTGATCTCGGTCACGGTTTCGGCCCTTGCTCCTCCTGGAGCTTTGACCAACGTTGCGACGGTGACAGCGAACACCCCGGATCCGAACCAGACCAACAACTCCGACGATGCCACGGTGACGATCCCTGCCGCCGCAGCATTGCCGCCGCCGGTCGAGCCGCCTGCCGGCTTGCCGGCCACCGGTGCCGACATCGCGGGAGTGCTGACCCTGGCGAGCCTGTTGCTCGTCGGTGGTTTGGTGATGATCTCGATCCGCCGCCGTCGTCGTATGGCCTGAATCGTGCTGGTGGCCTGAGCTTGCTGAGTTTTCTGCGAGCCAGCGGTGTGGAGCGTCCACCGCTGGCTCGCTTCAGTTTTCTCCGATTGTTTCTCAGATTTCTGTTGCGATCGAACACAGGTTCGAGTATGGTTTGAGGTGTTGATCTTCCCCGATCACCGTTGACAGGTACCACCTGTTCGCGGCCGTGCTCGTGTGGGAGGTGAATGGAACATGGCGATAGTTTCGGAATCGGTGTCGGCCTCGGCCTCGGAATCGGTGTTGGCTTCCGCCTCGCTGTTGGCGTCTTCTCAGCCGGACCCGTTCTGCGTATTGGCTGGGGCGCAGCGTGATGAGGCGTACATGACGCTCGAGCGTGAGGTCCGCAGGATTCAGGCGGCGCAGGCAGCGATGTTGTCCGAAGTCACTCGGTCGCATTCGTTCCTGGATGATCACCACCACTCGCCGGCATCCTGGCTGCAAGCAGTCACCAATTCGTCGAAGTCGACCGCCCAGGCCAAGACCCAGACGGCAGCGCTCCTCGCGCAGCTTCCTGTGCTGGCCGCTGCGGTCGCCGCGGGCGAGATCGGTGACGATCAACTGCAATTGCTCCGTCGCTTGTGGGCGAACACCCGCTGTCGGGATCAGCTCCCGGATTCCGAGGAAGTCTTGGTGGGATACGCGCGGTCCCTGACACTGCACGAGTTCCGCCAGGTCTGTCAGCGCTGGCAAGCCCACGCCGACCCCGACGGTGCACATCGTGATCATGAGACGTCCCGGGAGAACCGTCATGTCGCTAGGTCCCGCGTCGGTGCCGGGCATCTGTTGCACGCCGAGGGCGACGCGCTCAGCGGCGACATCATCAGTTCGATCCTCGACGCTCATGCCGACGCAGAGTTCAACAACGACATCCTCGATCGGTTGCGGCGTTTCGGAGATGGCGCTGATCAGCACCCTCTCGCCCGAACGGCAACACAACGTACATACGACGCCCTGATTGCGATCTTCCTCAAAGCCGCCGGAACAACCGAGACAACGACGCAGGTTCCCCTGGTGAACATCTTCTGCACCGAATCGGTGCTCAGCGACGCCATTCGAGACTTCGTCGGCGGTTCTGTCGCCGGTTCTGTCGCCGGTTCTGTCGGCGCGACCGGACCCAGATCGCAGCCGGATGGTCGAGCGTCCTCGCAACGGCTCCGGCTGTGCGAGACAGCGTCCGGCGCGCCGGTCGACCCTCACGATCTGGTCATTGCGGCGCTGGTTGGCCAGGTTCGGCGAGTCGTCGTCGATTCAGCCGGGCGTGTCCTCGATCTCGGCCGGCGCCGTCGGCTCTTCGTCGGGGCCGCCCGCGAGGCGGTTCTGTTGATGGGAGACCGATGCAGCCACCCGGGGTGCGAGCAACGCAGCGGGCAGATCCAGATCGATCACCTCGCGGGCTGGGCATCCCGGGCGGGACCGACCAATCCGTTCAACGGAGGTCCCACGTGCCCTCGCCACAACCGTGCCAAAGAACGCGGCCGGTTCACCGTCGTGCGAGACGAAGACGGCTGGCATCACTTCCGCCCGGACGGCACCGAGATCGCGCCCAGAGCCAAACCCAGAGCCAAACCGTGCTAGTCGTGGATCCAGACCCGGCCGCCCATCGGCAGCAGGTTGGCGGCCCAGATCATGTCCATCGCAGGATTGCTGACCCGGATGCAACCATGCGAAGCGGGATAGTTCGGCACGTTCGGTGCGCCGTGAACTGCGATGCCGCGGACAACGAAACGAGGGCGGTACATCGTGCCGAGCGTGCCTTCGTAACGAACCTCGTCACTGACTCGGTAGACGCTGAAGTTGCCGACATCGGTGTAGGCCTTGTCCTTCACGACCACGCCGCTGGAATCGTCCTCGTAAAAATAGTCACCGCCGGTGGACACGTTCAGCACCCACAGCAGCTTGCCCTCACGGATGAAGAACCCGAGTTGGCGACCCTTGTCGATCTCCATCATCGTGCCCGACGTGGTCCCGCCGGTCGGCCTGCAGTTCGGGTAGCTGAGTCGTGCTGCAGTCGCTGCATCGATCTTGCCGCTCGCCGGGAGGCCGTTCCACTTCTGGTAGGCCATCACGGCCTGCTGGGTGCTCCATCCGTAGCCGCCGTCGGCGCCACCGTTCCAAAAGCCGAGATCCAGCAGGCGCTGCTGAGCAACTGCGATGTTGGGTCCACTCGCGCCCTGCGAGGCGATCTGGATGACTTCGGTCGAGAAGGTCGTGCAGAACGGTGGGGTCGGATCAACGTTCTTCGGTGGTCCGTTCGGGGCTGCTCCTGCTGCGCCCAAGAAGTATCCGCTGATATCGGCGATGACATGCGCTGGGTTCTGCGCGAACACATCGAATCCACGTGTCGAGACGGGCACGATTGCATGATTGGCCAACGTTTGGCCAAGGCGGGCGACGTTGAGGTTCGAGGTATTCCGGGCCTTGAATGCCGGGTCGTTCGAGCCGGCCGGCGTCACACTGACATACCCGGCCGCGAAGGTGTCGGTCGCGGTGAGGTTCATCACGACCGCCGATACATCGGCGCGAGCGATGGACGGGTTGGTCGCCACGGCGACTTCGAGGTTCCACGTCGGCAGCAGCCGACTGGCAGGCACCAGCGGGTTCAAGGCGGCGGACCGGGTGTCCAGGAAACGGGTTGGCGTGGACAACGGAACGAACAGCCCGTCGGTTGCGGCAGGCGCTGCGGCGCCAGTGAAAATGCCCACGACGTCGATGATCAGGTCACCGCCGTTCTGCGAGTAGATCGAGAACTGGCCCGCCGAATCCACACCGACGATGACCTGGTTGGCGCTGACGTGGCCTGCGAACATCGAGTTGAGGTTCGACGAAGCCGGCGGTGTGCTGCCCGCCGGGAAGACCTGCCAGAACCCGGCGGCCGAGCCGACCGCAGTGACGTTGAGGGCAACTGCCGAAGCACCGGCAGCGCCGGCCGCAGCAAAGGTGCGCGTCTCGGCGGCGGCGAACGGGGTCTTGGTGGTGCGGGTGTCGAGCATCCGAGTCGGAGTCGAGAGCGGTGCGAACCGTCCTGCAGTGGCGACGGCGGCCGGCGAGTAGTAGCCGAGCATGTCGATCAGGACATCGCCGCCCTTCTGCGCGTAGATGTCGACGATGCCATCAGCGTTGACGGGCACCGTGACAAGGTTTGGCAGGGCGAGGGTCGCGCCGGAGAACGAAGCGACGGCATCGACGTTGATGTTCGAGGCCGTTGGCAGTGGCGTGCCGTGGGGGAAGACCGTCCAGAACCCGGTTCCTGCCGGCCCGACGACAGTGATGTTCAAGACGGCGGCGGTGACCGACCCGGGTGCCGGCAACGGAGCCAAGCCGGTGACTGCGACGCCGATCGTCACCCCTTCGCCGACGGCGCCGGTGGACCGCGTGTCGGCCAGGCGGATCGGCGTTGCCAATGCGGTGAACGCCGACGGCGTTGCGGGTGCAGCGGCAGCGACCGAAGCCGGGCCTGTGGAGAGAACGGACAGCGCAGGCATAGTCAACAGACACACCAGGCCCGCGCAGATCTGGGAAACACGACGGCTCACCGTTTCAGAATATCGTTGCATCGGCGGCGTGTCCGGTCGGGCTCGACATCAATTCATCGGGGCAGACGGATACGTCAGCACGAAGGTCGTCGGTGCTCGCGACACCAAGTCCAGCCGGCCACCGTCTGCCTGGGCGAGACGGCGGGACAGGGCGAGGCCACGACCGTGTGGGGCAGCCGGGTCGTCCGAACCCCGGAACAGCTTCTCGGCTGTGCGCTCGTCCATGATGCCCTCGTCGGTGATCGTCAGTTGGCGTGCGGTGATGTCAATCCGGACATCACCACGCCCGTGGTTCAGCGCGTTGTCCATCAAGATGTCGATGATCTGACCGACGAACCCGGGCGTGGCGAGTACGGGCGATCCGATTCCGTTGAACAACAGGGTGCGTTTGCGCAGTTGGTATCGCTGGGCCCAGTCGCCGCGGTGTTCCAACGCGATGTCGTGCAGATGCACGATCATCCTTTGGCTGCCGCGGCCACCGCGGGCCAGGTTCAGCAACTCGTCGAGGGTCGCGGTCAGGCGATCGGTCTGGGTCAGGGCGTGCTCGGCCTCGGTACGCACCGTCGGATCGCTGTGGCTCGCCAACAGTTGCAACTGCAGCGCGATCCCGGTCAGGCCGGTTCGAAGCTGATGGGTGGCGTCGCCGGTGAAGCTGCGCTCGGAACTGAGGGTCTGATCGAGCCGGGTCGCGCTGGCGGACAGAGTCGTTCGGATGTCGTCGATCTCGCGGATACCCGACGGTGGCGGCAACGCAGCGCTGAAGTCCCCAGCGCCGAGTCGTCCGGCGGACGCGGCGAGTTGTTCGAGTGGCCGGGTCAAACGGGCACCGAAGATCGCAGCCAACACGGCTGCGAGCAACACGCCGCCGGCAGCGAGGACGCCGAGCAGCAACAGTTGCCGCGTCACCCGCTGCTGGAGTTCCTCGCCGCTCGTGCTCACATCGATTTGGAGGCCGAGCGGCCCGTCGGCCGTTCCTGCGACAGTGTCCGCGATCTCCGGACCCACCGTCAGGATCACCGCGCCGTCTTGGCGAACGACAACCCGGTCGCCATAGGGCACGAGTCCAACGATGTTGCTCTGCTCCAAGGTGCGTCCTGCAAGCAGGTCGTCGGCGAGCCTCGTACTGATCGCCGCGGCCTGTGCCGTCAAGCGACCTTTGAGCTCGTCCTCGGTTGCCTGTTTCAGCAGCAGTACGACGGGGGTCGCCAGAACCATCAGGACCATCACAGCGACAAGGATCGTGTTGCGCACCAGGCGCCGCCGCATGCCGAGTACCGCCTTCGACCAGCGACCGTCAGCCGACGTCGTATCGGAAACCGATGCCGCGCACGGTGATGATGCGTTCGGGGGTGTCGCTCGTGTCGCCGAGCTTGCGTCGTAGCGCAGCGACATGGGTGTCGAGCGTTCTCGTGCTGCCCCACCAGTTCTCGTCCCACACCTCGGTCATGATCACCTCGCGCCGCATCGTTTCGCCCTCATGTGAGGCGAGCAACACGAGCAGGTCGAACTCCTTGGGAGCGAGAGCAATTTCGTCGCCATCCATCCATGCCCGCCGCGCGGCTCGGTCGATTCGAAGGGCGCCGAACACATCGGGATCTGGAGCGTCGTTGGCGGCCACGGTGCTGGCCCGAAGACGACTGCGGATCCGAGCAGTCAGTTCGGCAACCCGAAACGGCTTGGTGATGTAGTCATCGGCGCCGGCATCGAGACCGACGACGACATCGACCTCCTCGTTGCGGGCGGTCAACATCACGATCGGAATCGCGGGATACGCGGCGCGTAGGCGCCTGCATACATCGAGGCCATCGATGTCGGGCAGGCTCAGATCCAACAGCACGAGATCCGGCGGATCGTCCTGCACGACCGCGAGCGCTGCTTCTCCGTGGTCGACGTGACGCACCGAAAATCCCTCTGCCTGCAGCATTCGCACCAACGGTTGGCTGATTCGTTCGTCGTCTTCGACCAGCAACAACGAGCTCATGACCACTGAGCGTACGTGGCGCGACTACTACTCGTTGTGATTTCGGCGGCGAATCGCGGCGGCGTGAGCGGGGAAGCCCTCGTGATCGGCCAGCGCGACGATCGACGGTGCCATCTCGGTCAATGCGTCGAGCCCGGCCTCGGCGATTGCGGTTCGCTTCAAGAACGTGTCGACGGTGATGCCCGACGACACGTGCGCGAAGCCGCTGGTTGGCAACGACGCCGGACAACCGATCAGGAAGTTTGCGGCGCTGAATGGCGTGTGCTGACCGAGAAGGATCTCCCCGGCTTCGGTCAATGCGTCGAGCAGGGGCCCGCGGTGGGCGTCATCAACAGCAAGTTGGAGGTGTTCTGGTGCGTACCGGTTGGCGACGGCCGCTGCCACGTCAAGCGATTCGGTCAACACGCAGCCGCCGTTCACTCCCAGCGCGGCGCGAGCGGCGGTGGCACGAACCAGCGGGAGGTCGTCGAGTTGGCGGGCGAGTTCGGCATCGGTTTCGTTTGCCACCGAAGCCGAGGTGGTGATCAGCACGACCGCCGAATCAGTGCCGTGCTCGGCCTCGATCAACAGGTCGGCGGCGAGGCGATGTGGGTCAGCCGAGTCGTCGGCGATGATGACGCTCTCGGTGGGTCCGAGCAGCATCATCGTCACCAATCCGTAGCGTTGCATCTCGATCTGGGCACAGGTGACGGCCGGCGAGCCCGGACCGACAACCTTGCGTACCTTGGTGATGCTCTCGGTTCCGAAACCCAACGCGGCGATACCAGCGGGTCCATTGACCCGGAACACGTCCGTGATACCGAGCTTGCGACATACGACAAGGACAGCCGGATCGACCTCGCCTGCACCACCCGGCACGGGTGGAACGACCAACGTGATCGACTTCACGCCCGAGACCACGGCGGGCACGCCGAGCTGGTAGGCAACCGAGGGATAGCTGGCCTTTCCGCTCGGGACGAACAAGCCGACACTCTCGATCGGCGTGATCTTCTCGCCGACGAAGAGGCCCGGCCGGCTCTCGATCATCCAGTCGGCGGATCGTTGGCGAAGCGCCTCGTTGAAGGTACGCAGGTTCGCGATCGCTGCATCGATCGCTGCATCAACCGCCGGCGATACGGCTGCCGCTGCGATCTCGGCGGCGCTGACGCGAAGTTGATCGGGCTCCAGGTGGATCCGGTCGAAGTCGGCGAGCGCACGACAGATGGCATCATCGCCGTTGGACCGGACATCTTCGAGAATTCGTCCGATCGACTCCTTCAGCGCCGGATCGAAGATGTCGTCGAGCCCACGATGACACAGCGCCTCCCGGTCGGGCTCTGTCATCTCGGTCCACACCAGCCGTCGCATCACTGCCATCCGCCAAAGGTACCCGTGTCAGTCGCTCGCGCAGTAGGCTTCGGCCACGTTCCCACCCCCTCGAGGCTTCTCTGGAGCGTGCCATGCCAGTCACCGTTGTAGTTGGAGCCCAATGGGGCGACGAAGGCAAGGCCAAGGTCATCGACCTGTTGTCCAAGGAACATGGCTTCGTCGTGCGCTATCAGGGCGGTCACAACGCCGGCCACACGGTCGTGGTCGGCGACGAACGGTATGCGCTGCAACTGATCCCTAGCGGCATCTTGTACGACCACGTGATCCCGGTGATCGCGAACGGTGTCGTCGTCGACATGATCACGTTGTTCAACGAGATCGACACCCTCGAGCGGCGGGGCATCTCATGCGAGCGTCTGCTGGTCAGCAGCCATGCTCACCTGATCTTTCCGTGGCATCAGGCGTGGGACGCGCTGGCCGAAACCCGGCGTGGCGCCGACAAGATCGGCACCACGCTCAAGGGCATCGGCCCGGCGTATGCCGACAAGGCGCTGCGGGTCGGTCTTCGGGCCGGCGACGTGCTCGACGCGGCGGCCTTCGCCGTTGCGTTGAAGGAGCGCGCATCGATCGAGAGTCGTGAACTGGTCGTCGCCGGCGGCGCCGCTCTGGACGTCGACTCGATCGTCAGTGAGTTCTCGACGTTGGCCGCTCGGCTGGCTCCGTATGTCACCGACACAGTCAGCGCGATGCACGACGCGTTGGCAGGTGGTCATCAACTGTTGCTCGAAGGGGCGCAGGCCACATTCCTCGATCTCGACCACGGCACGTACCCGTTTGTGACGTCGTCCAACCCAACGGCCGGTGGCGCATGCGTCGGCACGGGCCTCGGGCCACGTGACATCGACCGGGTCGTCGGCATCACCAAGGCCTACACCACGCGCGTCGGCGCCGGTCCGTTCCCCACCGAACTCACCGACGAACTCGGTGACAAACTCGTCGACATCGGCAAGGAGTTCGGCACCGTTACCGGCCGTCGGCGACGTCCCGGTTGGATCGACTGTGTGATGTTGCGCCAAGCGGTGCGACTGAACTCGCTCAGCGAGATCGCACTCACCAAGTTGGATGTGTTCGACACCTTCGATCGGATAAAGGTGTGCACCGGCTACCGGGTCGGTGACACGATGCTCGAGAACTATCCCGACCGGATGGCGTTGCTGGCCGACGTCGAGCCGGTCTATGCAGAGTTCCCCGGCTGGAACTGCTCGCTCGCCGATGTGCGCGAGCCGGCCGATCTGCCGATCCAGGCGCAGGACTTCCTCCGCCTGGTCGAGATCGAGATCGGTATCCCGATCCGGATCGTCGGCGTTGGAGCCGAACGCGACGATTACCTGATCTGGTCGTGATCCGATGATCCCCAGGTACTCCTTGCCCGAAATGGCATCGGTCTTCGGCGATGTCGAACGGTTCCGTCGTTGGCTCGAGATCGAACTGCTCGCAACCGAGGCCCACGCCGCGCTCGGCGTGGTACCACAGTCCGCGGCGGACGCCTGCCGCGAGCGGGCCCCGCATGTCGACGAGGCGTTCGTCCAGGCTGTGCTCGATCGCGAGGCGGTGACCGATCATGATGTCGCCGCGTTCGTCGATGTCGTCCAGCACAACATCGGTGCGCCGGCCGGTGCATGGATCCACTACGGACTCACCAGCAGCGATGTGGTCGACACGGCCTGGTGCTGGATGTTGCGCGACGCGTGCGACCTGCTGATCACGGCGTCCACGGAGTTGCTCGATGTGGTCAAGGATCTCGCTCGTCGCCATCGCAATTCGGTGATGATCGGCAGGACTCACGGCGTACACGCCGAGCCGACCACCTTCGGCGTGAAGGTGGCCCTCTGGGCGCTGCAGATCGACCGCGACCGCGACCGTCTGCGGTCGGCCCGCGCCACGATCGCGGTGTGCAAGTTGAGCGGCGCTGTCGGCACGTACTCCAACATCGATCCGGCCGTGGAACGCTACGTCGGCGACAAGTTGGGGCTCACGCCGGTGCCCGCCACACAGGTCATCGCTCGCGATCGCCACGCCGAGTTCCTGTACGTCTGCGCGTCGGTTGGATCGACGATGGAAATGATCGCCGTCGAATTGCGTCATCTGCAGCGAACGGAGGTGCGTGAAGTACAGGAAGGTTTCAAGCCGGGTCAGAAGGGTTCCTCGGCAATGCCGCACAAACGAAATCCGATCTCTGCGGAAACGATCAGTGGATTGTCGCGGGTGTTGCGGGGCAATCTCCAGGCCGGATTGCAGGATGTCGCGCTGTGGCACGAGCGAGATATCTCACATAGCTCGGTCGAGCGCGTCGTGTTGCCCGATTCTTCGATCCTGGCCCATTATGTGATCAATCGGATGCGTCGATTGCTGACCGGTTTGCAGGTCTTCCCGGACCGGATGATCACAAATCTCGAATCGAGTCATGGCCTGGTTTTCAGCCAGCCGGTGCTGCTTGCGCTGATCCAGGCCGGGCTCAGTCGCGACGACGCCTACCGCACGGTGCAAGAAACGGCGATGCGCGCGTGGGACACCGAGCGTGACTTCCGCGAGTTGCTCGATCAACAGGTCGGCGCGCTGATCGATCCCGGGGTCCTGGATAGCGCGTTCGACGTGCACCGCAGCCTGCGTCACATCGCCACGGTGTTCGAAGCACTCGATCAGATCGAGTGATCAGGCGTCGGCGCGGCTGATGCCTGCTCGTTTGAGCACGCCGGCATCGACGCCGATCGTGCGCCAGGCGGTGTAGCTGTAGCCGTTGCGCTCGCTGTATCCCTTCGCGACGCGGACGAACTCGACCTCGAGCGCGGTGAGGTCGACGGTCTGACCTGCACTGGCGAGTTCGGCCTCAAGATCGATTCGTTCTTGGACAAGACGCAGTTCCTGAACCGGGTCGGCCGTCGCGAGTTCGCCGGCAATTGCGCCAAGCCGCTTTCCGATCGATTCAGGCGTTCGCTTGCGACCCCGCTTGGGCTTGTTGTTGCGCAGTGCCTCGAGATAGTCACGCACTGCCCGCCCCTCGGAACGGCCCGCAGCGAGTGCTGCCTTGTGTTCGTCGGTCATCGGTCCCTTCGGTCCACGCTTTGCCATGATTGACCCCCAGCTCCATTGATTCGAGTTCGAATGACGGACCAAGGCTATCTTCCCTGAAAGATGACATTTTCACGCTGGTGCGCCGATGCCAAATTCCCGTCTACGGTGATGCCTGCATGAATGCAACTGAGCTCTTCACATTGTCGCCTCACGGGGCGGACACGTTCGTCGGCCTGGGCCCGACCTATCCATGGGGGGGCCTGTACGGTGGCCAGATCGTCGCCCAGGCACTGCGGGCCGCGGCGGCGACGGTCGAGCCCGATCTTCAGCCGCATTCGCTTCGGGCGTACTTCATCCGCCGTGGTGATCACGCCGAGCCAGTCCGGTACGAGGTCGATCGGATCCGCAATGGGCGCAGCTTCTGCACCCGGCGCGTCGTCGCCCGTCAGGCGATCGGGGCAATCCTCAACCTCGAAGCTTCGTTCCAACGGTTTGAGCCCTCAGCTGAGATCGAAGCAGTTCGGATGCCCCAGGGCCTCCCGTCGCCGGACCAGTTGGTGCAGGACTCGTGGTCGCCGCTGTTCGATCGCGCGGTGATACCGGCGGATTCGCTGCAAGCCGATCGGGCCGATGGAATTGGTCGAGCGGCAATGTGGATGCGCGGTGTCGGACCGATCGAGGACGACCCGTTGCTGCACTGGTGCATGCTTGCCTACCTGTCCGACGACCTGCCCTGCGATGCCGTGGTCAGAGCGCTGCCGATCGGCCCCGAATCCGAATCCGGATCCGACCCGGACAAGTCGGTGTTCGTTGCCAGCCTCGACCACACGATTTGGTTCCACCGCCCATTTCGCGCCGACGCATGGCACCTCTACGAAATGGCCTGCCACAGCTTCGTCGGAAGTCGCGGTCTGACCATCGGCCACGTCTTCGGGTCCGACGGCGCCCACGTCGCAACGGTCGCCCAGGAAGTCCTGATGCGCGACCGTCGCAACCGTCGAGACTGAGACCGGTACAGTCGAACGCGATGGCTGCCGCCCCGACTTCGCTCGACCCGGCCCGTGCGGCATTGCGCGATCACGTGTTGCGCTATTCGCTCAAGACCGGGGCTTTCACGCTCAAGTCAGGCGCGACGAGCACCTGGTTCCTCGACACCAAGCAGACAGCCTGTCGCGCCGACGGCGTGTTACTGATCGCGGATGTCGCGTTGACGCTGATCCCACCCGACGCGACGGCTATCGGCGGATTGACGATGGGTGCAGATCCGGTTGCCTATGGAATTGCCGCAGTCGCAGCAACGCGCGGATGGTCACTGCGGAGCTTCAGTGTGCGCAAGGACGCCAAGGACCACGGAGTGACGGGCCGGATCGCCGGAGCGTTGCTGCCGGGCGACCGGGTTGTGATCACCGAGGACACCGTCACGCGCGGCACCTCGATCATCGAAGCTGTCGATGCAGTACGGGCGTTCGGGGCGATCCCTGTGCTCATCACGGTCATCGTCGACCGGGGTGGGACCTGTGCTGCGATGGCCGAGGCAGCCGGCATCCCGTTCGCCCCGATGCTGACCGCTCCGGATCTCGGCTACGCGTTCGGGAGCTGATCGTTGTTCGCCATCATCGATTCCGGAATCGATGAGGCAGCAGCGAGCAGCAATGCTTCCGCCGGAGGCATCGGCGCTGCGAGCAGGTATCCCTGCGCGTACTGGAAGCCCAGTTCACGAAGCAGCACCAATTCCTCCGGCTGCTCGACTCCCTCGGCGATCACCGCGTAGTCCAGACCTGCGGCGAGATCGACGATGGCCTGCAGGATGTGCTGACCGGGAGGCGAGTTGGCGATTCCAGCCACGAACTGACGATCCACCTTCAACACGTCGAGCGGGAAACGACGCAGGTAGGCGAGCGACGAGTAGCCGATCCCGAAGTCATCGATCGCGACCCGCACACCGATCTCGCGCAGTGCCATCAGCCGAGCGGCCGCCCGCTCGGGGTTGTCGAGCAGGACCGACTCGGTCAGTTCGAGGGTGAGGCTCGACGGTTCCATGCGGTAGTGGCGCAACACTCGGGAGAGGTAGTTGACGAAGTTCGACGCGCCGAGCTGACGGCCGGAGACGTTGACGTGCAGCCCAATGGTGAAGCGCGCAGCCTCCCGCCAGGACGCGGCGTCACGGCAGGCGATGTCGAGCACCCGCTCGCCGACGGCTGCGATGAGCCCGGTCTCTTCGGCCAGCGGGATGAACTCCAACGGAGTGATGTTCCCGAACTGGGGATCGTGCCAACGGACGAGTGCTTCGAATGAGACCAAGGCTCCGACCGCCGTATCGAAGATCGGTTGGTAGACAACGGTGAGCTCGTCGTTGTCCAAGGCCTCGCGTAGTGCCCGCTCGACGTCCACCCGTCGTCTCGACTCAGCCTGCATCGCCGGGTCGAACGTCTCGATCCGGTTGCGTCCGTTCTCCTTGGCGCGGTACATCGCCAGGTCCGCTTCGCGGAGCAAGTCATCGGCCGTCCCGCTGGATGCGTCGCCGCGGGCAATGCCGATCGACGCCGAGATGAACACCTCTTCGCTGTTGAAGTCGAATGGTTCCTCCAATGCGTGCAGGATCCGGGCCGCAACCTGTTCGGCGAGGTCGGGTCGCTCCAGCGCCTCACAGAGGATCACGAACTCGTCGCCGCCGAGTCGCGCCACGGTGTCGACCGCGCGGACGGATCGTTCGATCCGACGGGCCGCTTCGACGAGCAAACGGTCGCCCGTTGCGTGGCCGAGTTGATCGTTGACGGACTTGAAACGATCGAGATCGAGAAACAGCACAGCCGGCCACGAACCGGAACGAGATGCCAGCAGCAGCGCGTGCTGCAACCGGTCGGACACCAGCGAGCGATTGCTCAAGCCGGTCAACACGTCGTGGTTCGCTTGCCATTCGAGCAACGCGCGGGAAGTCTCCCTGTCGCTGTTGTCCGTGATGACCACTACTGCCGCACTCGACAAGTGAGTGCCGTCGCCGCTTGCGGGGGTCCCGCGGAACGGCACGATGCAGCAGTCGGCGGGAAACGGCTTGCCGCCGCGTGGCCTCAGGTTGACATCGTCGACCTGCCAGCGCTGCTGGAACATCACCGACGACAACCAGTTGTCCTGGAGCAGTTGGTACTCGGCGTGCTCGCTCGCTCCCGCGATCAGCAGGGCTTGGAGAGGTTGGTCGAGGATCCGGTTCAGTGGCCCGAACAGCCTGACGGCTTCCGGATTTGCGGCGTTGACGACTCCATGGTCGTCGATCACCAGCAGTGCGTTCGAGACTGCATCGAACACGGCCTGGAGCCGGTCCCGTTCGAAGGCGAGGCGGTGTTCTGACGTCGCTTGAAGTTCGTCGTACATCTCGCGCATTTCGCGAGCTGAGATCTCGAGTGACCGTTCGAGCAACTCACGCCCGCGGTCGTCCTCGTTGTAGTTCTCGGTGATGCGTTGCTGAAGCGCAGCCCACTGCGCGGCGTCCGGTGGATCGTCGCCGATGCCGAGTCGCCGTAACTGGCGCTCCAAATTCGAATGCAACTGCAGTGCCTCCACAACTTCCTCCCACACTTCCGACGGAGAGATATCGGCGCGAATGCCCCGCAGCTTGAGGGGCGGTCGGGCTCCACGCTGCGGTACTTTGGCGCGGTGATCGCCGATCCCGCGTTGCCGCTCGCGAAGCCACTGTTACGCGGTTGGTCGCACGTCGTTGCGTTCTTCGTGTTGGTCGTGCTCGGCGTTCGGCTCATCGTGCGGGCGGCGGACACCGAGACCGGTGCCTGGCTGGTGGTGATCTACGTCGCCGGAACGGGCACCATGTTCGGGGTCTCGGCCGCCTATCACCGCCTTGCGTGGCAACCATCGGCGCGGGCGCTGATGTCCAAGCTCGACCATTGCACCATCTTCCTGGCGATCGCCGGCGCCTACACCCCCATGGCAGTCGTGGCCTTGACCGGATGGCACCGCACCACTGTGCTGGCAACGGTATGGATCGGGTCGATCGTCGGGATCAGCTTGCAATGGGTGCCGTTCCATCTGCCGCGTTGGGCATTTGCGGCCACCTATGTCGTCGTTGGATGGGCTGCACTGCCTTCGATCGGACAGTGGTACACCGGGCTCGGCCCGCTCGCATTCACCTTGGTCATGGCCGGGGGCGTGGCCTACACCGGCGGTGCGGTGATCTATGCGCTCAAGCGCCCCGACCCATGGCCACGGGTCTTCGGGTTCCACGAGGTCTTCCACGTCTGCACGATCGTCGGCGCCGGATTCCACTATCTGGCAATGTCTGTCGTTGTGAACAGGCTCTTCTGAACGGTCCGGGCAACGATGGAGATCAGAGTCGCGTGACTCCCGTCGGCAGATCGGCGAGCAGCGCGTCACTCACTTGACAGTGCGACATGTGCAACGTGCTGGGAATCCGGACCACCCGCTTGGGTTCGAGTACGCCCTTGCCGCACATGCTCAGCGCGGCCTTGATGCACGATTCCTCGTCGGGAAGCACCATCGGCATCCGGCTCCGGCGCGCGCCGCTGGCTCCCGCCGTGAAGCAGTTGACGTAGGTCTTGTGCCAGTCGATCTGGTTGGCCACCGACGCCGGGATGAAATCGACCAGTCCGATTCCGAGCACGTTTCCGCCGCTGACCGGTGTGATGTCGAGCAGGACGATGTTCGAAACCCGCGGGGACTGAGAGTCGGCGAGTCCATGGATCCAGAACCGACCGGTCACGTTCGGGTCGATTGTGGTGCCGCTGATGTCCTTGCCACCCCTGTCGATGATGAGCACGTCGATCTCCGCGAACGGCAGCGCAGGGACCAGGGTACGGGCATAGTCGAGAAGGGTCCGCTCGGCTTCGGCGCCGATCTCTTCGGCGTTGAAAGCCTGGATCCGAACGATGTCGCCGGTTGCCGATTCGACACTGGCGAGCCCACCGAGCAGTCGCCCAGACTGTCGAAGCGCATCGATCCCGCGCAGCAGCCGGTCGCGCATCTCGACCGGGCCGCAGGAGTGGATCTGGGCCGCCCCTGGCTGCTTGCCGAAACCGACGACGGCCATCTTGGTGCATCCGCTCTCGATCGGCCCGTGGAAGCAGGTATGCGGTTTGACCCGATTGACAGGCAGGATCCGGTCGGCCCCGGCGGCGTGACGGTCGAGGTACAACGGCATCCCGTCGGGGGTGCGGGCGACCTCGACGGTTTCCATTGTCGAGCGAATCTCGGCGCCGATCGCGTCTTCGGTCATGCCCAGTTCTTCGACCATCGCCCGCTGGCCCTCGGCCGTGGCGCCACCGTGGCTGCCCATCGCGGGGACGACGAACGGCTCGGCACCGAGATCGCGCAGGCCATCGATCGTGCCCCGGATGATGTCGACCCGGCCGGTCAGCCCGCGGCTTCCTGCACCGACGGCAACGGTCATTCCCGGGGTGACATCGAACGCGAGCCGTTCGACGATTGCTGCGCGAGCCGTCTTGGCGATGTCTCCCACCGCGGCTGGCTGGGGAATGTCGAGCGATACGGGATGCAGGTCGGGCACGACGAGATCGGGATGGAACGGAAGATCGATTCCCTTGGACAACTGTTCCCATGGATTCGCGGCGACCATCAGGTGATCGTACGCCCTTCTCCCGAACTGGGTCTGCCAGCCGGATTCGCAGTGACCAGGTCGAATCGGCCGGCCGGGCGGATCTGTCGATACGCGGCAATTGTCGGAGCGAGTTCGGTCGGGCTTGCGCCGTGCAGGATGACTCCATCGGCGCCGAGATCAAGTTGGTGGATGACCGCAGCAGCACACTCGTCGGCTGTTCCCGACGCCGCCGACGCGAGCCATTCGGCCGGGATCAATGTTGCGACGTGTTCCAACTCGGCCGTCGTCGCCTTTTGGTCGAGCGCACCGCGGAAAACGGACACGAACGGGTCTGCCCGGAACCGCTGCAGTGCGGCCGGGTCCCAATCGTTTGTCCGGACCATCAGGTCGCCGTAGCCCTGCAGATAGGTGGCCAACCGGCCGACAGTCTTCTTCAGCCGGATGTCCTCCGGTATCCAGTCGCCGATCGTCGCGAAACAACTCCAGACCCGGACCGCGTCGGGATCGCGGCCAGCCTGCTCGGCGGCGCGCTTCACGTCGGCAACGCATCGCCGCACTGTCTCGTCCGTGAAGAACGTGTGCAGGATCACACCATCGAAGGCGCGCCCGCCGAGGGCCAGTGAGTTCGGCCCGAATGCGGTCAGCATCAGCGGGATGTCCTCGTCGAACTCAGGGTCGAGCGCGAGCAGCGGGAATTTTCCGGCCGGCCCGTCGTGGCCGAAAATCACTTCGCCGTGCCACAACCGGCGCATCAGCCCGACGAAGTCCTCGATCTGGGCCGTTGTGATCCGGGGCATGCCGAACGCATCAAACATCCTGTCGATGCCTCGTCCAAGCCCGAGTGCGAATCGACCGCCGGTCATTCGGTGCATCGTGGTCGCGTAGCTGGCGGTGACGATCGGATGGCGGGTGCTGTGGTTGGTCGCGCCGGTGGCGATTCCGAGTCGTTCGGTGACGGCCGCCGCAGCACCGCTGAGTGTGACCGCTTCTTTGATGTTGAAGCGTTCCGACAGGAACACCGAGCCGAACCCGAGGTCCTCGCCGTCACGGCATTCCTGGAGCAGGTCGCGCGGCGATGTCGGTGCACCGGCAAGGCCGTAGAAGGCAAGCTCGTTCAGCGCGGGAAGGGATCGCGGATCGTCCACTCGCCGAACCGTATCCGACGATGGTTGGCTTGCCGGTACCCTTCTCCGCCGTGTCAGAGCCGTTCCAGGGATTGCGACCCGTCGGCGGGAGCTACACCTTCGGCGGGCGCCAGGGCCGGATGTCGCCGACCCGCCGGCGAGCGTTCGACCAACTCGTGCCGCGCTACGCGGCCGACCCCCCGTATGACGGTCGGCGGGTCGTTGTCGAGATCGGTTGCGGCAAGGGTGACGCAACCGCAGCGATGGCTCCGTCCGAACCGGATTCGCTGGTCATCGCGTGCGAGCCGAATGGGGCGATGATCGCGAATCTCGCGCTGCTGCTCGCCGAACGCGAGATCGGCAACGTCCGGCTCTGGGTCGGTGATGCGTTCGACCTGCTCGACACGCTCGGCCCGGCGACGGTAACCGAGATCCGGGTCTGGTTCCCCGATCCGTGGCCGAAGGCCCGCCAGGCCGGCAAGCGCCTGATCACACCAGCGCGGCTGGCACTGATCACCGATGCGCTCGTGATCGGCGGGCGACTCCGTCTCGCGACCGACGATCCGACCTACGCCGCCGAGGCGTTGGCCGCGATCGATGCCGAGGGGCGGCTTTCCGGCGGTGTCGTGCCTCGTCCGTTCGAACGTCCGATCACCGTGTTCGAGGCAAGGGGTCTCGTCGAGGGTCGCGACGCGATCGACATCGTCGCCGCCCGATACGAGTGAGCCCGGTGTCGGCGTGAGTCCGGCGTTTCGGTTTCTGTGGTCGGTGTAGCGTTCGCGCTATGTCGGGTCGTTCACATCGCTTTCTTGCGCGAACGCGATGGGTCAGCGTCGGCACAGTTGCTGCGCTGTTGCTCGGTTCGGGTGGATTGTTGACAGCCTCCGCGTCGAGTTCGCCGGGAGCATCGTCGTTCGTGCCGATCACGCCGTGTCGGCTGTTCGACACACGGCCCTCGTCGCTCGTCGGCGCCCGGAACACGCCCCTCGGCTCGGGGGCGACGTTCACCGCTTCGGCCTGGGGCACGAACGGGAACTGCACGATCCCGTCCGGAGTCACGGGATTGTCGATGAACGTGGTCGCGATCAACGGATCAGCGTCGTCGTTCCTCACGGTGTACCCGGCCGACAAGCCGCTGCCCGTGTCGTCCAATCTCAACTGGGTCACCGGTGATCCGCCGACACCCAATGCCGTCACGGTCGCGCTGTCGGCGGACGGCAGGGTGAGCTTCTTCAACTTTTCCGGCACGGTCGATCTTGCTGTCGATGTCGTCGGCTACTACGAAACCGACGGTGGCGGCGGACCCGCTGGACCGCCAGGACCGGCAGGCCCAGCAGCACCGCGACCCCTTCGAGTGGTCTGGGTTGCGAAATCCGGCGGCGACTTCACGTCGCTCACGGCAGCCTTGGCTTCGATCACCGACAACGACGGCTTCCATCCGTACTTGATCCGGATCGCCCCTGGGCTCTACGCGGAGAACAGCGGTTTCGATCTCAAGGACTACGTCGACATCGAGGGATCCGGGCAGGACACCACCGTTCTGTTCTGTGGCACCTGCGGGAGCGAGTCGATTCCCTTCACCGACGGCGCCAGCGCGGTTCTGCGGGCTACTGGCACCAACCTGCACAGCGAGGTGCGTCGGTTGACGGTCGCCAATCTCAACGGTGCGTCCACCTACAACACCGCGATCTGGATCGGTGACGTCGCCGGCGGGGTGCGGCTCGACCACGTCGGCGCGACGGCGATCGCCGCGGCAGGAAACTTCGCATACGGAGTCGGAATCGTGAGGTCGCAAGTCACGATCGAGGCACTGTCTGCGAGCGTGACCGGCGCCGGGATGACCACCGGCGTGTCCGTCGTCGACACGACCTCGAACGTCGTCATCCGTGATTCGAGTATTCGCGGCAACTTCAGCATCCTTCGCCTGGCGCCTGCCCGTGTCGCAGCTTTCGACACCGTGCTCAACGGGGCCTCGCAGGGGATGGTGGGTCACTGCTTCAACGTCGTCGACATCAGTCTCACCCTCTATAACTGCACCTGACACGAGCTACGTGCCAGCGACGCTGCGGACCACGGGTGCGAACTCGTGGGCCTTGTCGCCTTGTACCACGTGATACGAGTAGCCCCAACGCTTCCGTCGTTCGTGCAGGCGGTCGACCACCTCCGCCTCGCTGCCGAGGAGGAAGATCGGCGATGCAAGAACCTCGTCAGCGGCGGCGTCGAAACGACGCCCGATCCGCTCGGCGATTGCTGTCGGGTCGTCGGTGATGGCAGCAACCGACAGCCATGCGGTGAACTCGAGTTGCTCGAACCGGGCCCCGGCGGCGTCGCGAATCCACCCGAACTTGGTGTCGATCGCCGCACCCAACGCATCTCGGCCGGCGGCACCGCCGCGCTTGGCGCTCGGCAACTTTGGGTTCACACCGATGATGTCTGCCGCGGTCGCGGCGAACCGGAGCATTCGCTCGCCTCCCCCGGCGATGATGATCGGCGGACCACCGGCGCGGAACGGTTTGGGCGTGCCATCCAGGTCGTTGATCTCGTAGTGGCGGCCCGTGAAGTTGACCGGCCCTGCACCGAACAAGAGCTTGAGGACTCGGACGTGTTCCATCAGCCGCTCGACCCGAATCCCGGGCGGGTCCATCGCGATGCCCGTGCGGTCGTAGTCGGTCTCCTGATATCCGGCTCCCAGCCCGACTTCGAGCCGGCCCCGCGACAGCTGGTCGATCGAGGCCAATTCGCGTGACAGCACCGCCGGGTGGCGGAAGTCGCACGCCAACACCATCGGGCCGACCTTCAGCGTCGTCGTTGCGGCTGCAGCGGTGGCCATTGCGGTGATCGGACCGTATCCCTCGTGGAAATGGTCTGGCACGAAGAGGGTCGAGTAACCGAGAGCCTCGACCTCGCGAGCGGACTCCGCCCACGACATGCCTTCGAAGGATCCCGTCATCTCGACGCCGAATCGGAATCGGCGGGAGTGTGCGGTCACTCGAGCGGCCCGACCTCGTGCATCGCGTCGAGCCGATCGAGGATGCCGACCCGCAACTTGGTGCTGTCCATCGTGCGTCCGCCGGCGCCGTACATCGCACCGCTCTTCGGCATCGGCGCCGGGGGGTGCTTGGCGTATTCGACTGATTCGGCAAGGTCGTTGGCGAACGCCTCGGCGATCCCCGGCTGGGTGTTCGGTCGGGTGATGCAGAAGTGGATCGCGGGTGGCAACTGCAGACCGTTCATCCTCCATCCACGATCGGTGAGCCCGTCGTTGACGTGGTAGATGTCGATCTGCTCGGGACCGGCGGTCGCGTGGAATGCGGCATTGAAAAGCGAGTCGCCGATCAGGGTGAGTTCGGGATGCGAGCGCACGGCGGCCTTGACCTCGCCCGCCGTGCGGAAGATGTCTGCAGCAATCGAGCGGTAGCCCTGCTTGCCCATGTGCAGCATCGATGCCCAGGTCGCGGCGATCAGGCCACCGGATCTGCTCCCGCCCATGCTCGGCGACGCATACATCCCGCCCGGCCAGCCTTCGATCATGAAGTACTGCCCACGGCGGAGTTGCTTGGGACGGAACAGCAGGACGGAGCTTCCCTTCAGCGCATAGCCGTACTTGTGGGTGTCGGCCGAGATCGACGAAACGCCGGGTACCCGGAAGTCGAAAGGCGGCAGTGGGTAACCGAGGTCCTCTGCCCACGGAATGATGAATCCGCCGAGGCAACCGTCGACGTGCAGACCGAGGTCGTGCTCGAGCGCAAGTTGACCGAGTGCTGGAATCGGATCGATCAAGCCGTGCGGGTACGTGCCGGCGGTTCCGATCAAGGCGACGGTGTTCGGCCCGATGCCGGCGCGGACCGCATCGAGATCCACCACGAACTGATCGGTCACGGGCACCTTGACCACGTTGATGCCGAAGTAGTGGAACGCCTTGTCCAGCGCTGGATGGGCGGTGACGGGCATGATCACCTCCGGGTGTTCGATGCCCTTCACATCACGCCCCCATTCCCGGTACGCGAGCATCGCGGTGACCAAGCTCTCCGTGCCGCCGGAGGTGATCAGGCCGCCGGCATCGCCTTCGGGACCGACGTCGGCATGCAACATGTCTGCCGTCATCGCGATGATCTCGGCCTCCATCTTGGTCGCGCTGGGGTACATGTCCCGCTGGAGCACGTTCGAGTGGGCGTAGAAGCTGTACGCCTCGACCAGGAACGCATAGTGGTCATGGTCGCCGGAGTAGATGCTGCCGCTGACCCGCCCGCTGTCTCCCTTCGCATCTTCCTCTGTTGACATCTCGCGCAGTTCGCGCAGGATCTCGTCACGGCTCACCCCGCGCTCTGGCATAGCGGCATGCACGTCGTAACGACCCGCGTAGGGATGCATCGGCGAAACGGGGCGGGTTGTCGGGCTGGACGGTGTATCGGTGCTCATGGTGAATCCTCCGGAGCGTTG
>JANOEM010000309.1:0-29266 GCA_031413195.1 Actinomycetes bacterium | reverse complement strand
GACGGATCGAGTTCACTGAGGACGTCGTCGAGGACCAGGATCGGCGGCGTGCCGACCTTGTCGGTGATCAGTCGATGGGTCGCGAGTCGCAGTGCGAGCGCGAGGCACCGCTGCTCGCCTTGCGAAGCATGAGTCCGCGCCGACAACCCGTTGATGGCCATCTCGACCTCGTCTCGTTGCGGTCCAACGGTGCTCGTCTGGCGCCGGACGTCGTCGGTTCGTGCAGCCGCCAGCGCGGGTGCCAGCCCGACTCGTCTCCACTCCGGTTCGTAGATCAAATCGATCGGTGTGGCAACCCCAGCGAGTTGCTCATAGGCGACAGTCACCATCGGGCAGAGACGGGCGATGAGCGTGGCCCTGGCGTGGCCGAGTTGCTCGCCTGCCTCGGCCAGCTTTGTATCCCAGACATCGAGCGTCAGTTCGATCTCTGGGCTGAGCCGGCCGCTCGAACGCTGAAGCGACGCCTGCTTCAGCAACGTGTTCCGTTGCTTGAGGATCCGGTCGATCTCCAGCCGCAGGGCATCATGCTTGACCGCGAGCGCGACGAGTGAATCGTCCATGAATCGCCGGCGCTCACCAGGGCCACCCTTGATCAGGGACAGGTCGTCGGGAGAAAAGACCGAGACTCGCAAGACACCGAGCAATTCTCGGCTGCGGGACAGTCGCTGGCGATTGACCATGATCCGATTTCGGCCGGTTCGATTGATCTCTGCCTCGATCAACAGATCTCTGCCGTCATCGTGACGAACCTCGGCGCGAATGATCGCACTCTGCGCCCCGACACGGATCAATGCGTCCGTCGGCGCGCCGCGGAACGAATCAAGGGTCGCCAGATACGCAAGGGATTCAGCCAGGTTCGTCTTGCCCTGCCCGTTGTCGCCGATGATTGCCGTCGTCCCTGCTTCGAAGGTCAATCGAGCCGATCGATAGTTCCGAAAATCGACGAGCTCCAACGACCGCACCAGCATCGGTGCAGGCTACGTGGACTTGGTGGGAACCTACGGGACTCGCACCGGCATCAGCAGGTACAGATAATCGGGGCGGCCGACACCGCGCAGAACGGCCGGCTTGAGCGAATCGAGGGTCTCCAAGGTGACTTCGTCGGACCCCACAGCCTCGACGCCGGCAGCGAAGTAATCCGGGTTGAAGGCAACGGTCAACTCGGTGCCCTCGAGAACGGCGTCGAGTTCTTCGACAGCGTTGCCGACGTCTTGGGTGATGGCGGTCAGCTTCAAACTGTCCGCTGTCATCTGCAACCGGATCGGTGTTGCGTCCTTGGCGAGGATCTTCACCCGTCGAATCGCCTCGCTCAGCGCATCTCGGGCGACAGTCATTTTGTTCGGGTAACTGGCCGGGATCAACTGGCGGTAGTTGGGGAACTCCCCTTCGATCAACCGAGTGGTCAACCGGATCGTGCCGACCTCGAAGGTCGCGTCACGTTCACCAAGGCGCAACGTGAGTTCGGGCGAGTGACCGACCAGGCGTTGCAACTCGGTCAAGGCTCGCCCTGGGACCAGGACCTTCTGGTCAGCGCCGAGCACACTCGCGCCGGGTAGGTCGCGCACAGCAAGACGATAGGAATCCGTCGCAACCATCCGCAGCCCATCTGCTTCGGCGGTCAGCATCACACCGGTCAGGATCGGCCTGGCTTCGTCGGTGCTCGCAGCGCGTACGACCTGGCGCAACGCCTCACCGAAGTCCGCACTCGGCAGGGTGACCGCACTGGAAGCCGGCGATGCCAACCGTGGGTAGTCGTCCAAAGCCAACGGACGCACTGCGAATTGTGATCGTCCACCGCTGATCGACACGTCATCGCCATCAACGGAAACCTCGACCTTGCCGGCGCTGAGGGACCGCACGATGTCGGCAGACAACCGAGCCGGCAAAACCACACCGCCATCGCGTTCACCACCGACTTCGGCTTGTAGTTGGATGGTGAGTTCGAGATCTGTCCCGGTGACGGTGAGCGTGTCACCGACCAACTCGAGCCGCAGACCTGACAACACCGGAAGGGTTCCGGTCCGACCTGTTGCCGCCCGCCCGGCAGTGGACAATGCCTCGGCAAGCACGTCGCGTTCGCAGCGAAACTTCACGGTGCAACCTTTCCCACCAAACGGTGATGTATCAGAGTAGTAGTGGTAATAAGGACTGTGGATTGGGGACAACCCGGTGTTGGTGCAGCGTAGAGCCCAGATCGTCGTGTCACCATAATCCCCAGTCGTCCACAGCGCGACGGTTGACGGTGGGCTTCTCGGTGGACAACTCGGAGTTGTGCACGGGATAGCTGCTCGAGTCCACAGCAAGTTCGGTTGCTGTTTACACAGAGGTCATCTGGTCGTCGCCACAGCGCGTGGCCCTGTGGATATCCAAGCTGGAGATAGTCGCCCGTCACCACGTCAGCCCTGCTTGAGGCGTTGTACCAAGTCGGTGACTTGATCGTAGACCTGCTTGCGTTCGCTCATCAGGCGCTGGATCTTCTCGACCGCGTGGATGACGGTGGTGTGGTCGCGGCCGCCGAACAGCCTGGCGATTGCTGGATAGCTCAAGTCGGTGAGGTCACGGAACACGTACATCGCGATCTGGCGACTGGTGACCAGTGGGCGTTGTCTGCTTTTGCCTTTCAATGCTTCGACGCTCTGGCCGAGGATGATGGCCATCTCGGCCAGGAGCTCCTCGTCCGTTCGGGCCTTTGGGGCGCTGTTGGTGAGCAGGTCACGGAGTAGCTGTTCGGCGAGATGAGTGGTGATGGGCACCCGATTGAGGCTCGCGTAGGCGGTCACCCGGATGAACGCCCCCTCCAACTCACGAATGTTGTTGGTGATGTTGCTCGCGATGAACTCGAGCGTCTCGGCCGGAATACGCGAATCGTCGCGCTCGGCTTTGTTGCGCAGGATCGCGAGGCGAGTTTCCATGTCTGGAGGTTGGACATCGGTGATGAGTCCCCATTTGAACCTGCCCCGCAGCCGCTCCTCGAGCGTCGGGATCGCGTCGGGCATCCGGTCGCTCGAGATCACGATCTGTTTGTTCGCGCCGTGGAGCGAGTTGAACGTATGGAAGAACTCTTCCTGGAGGCCTTCCTTGCCTTCCATGAACTGGATGTCGTCGATCAACAACACGTCGATATCTCGATAGCGACGTTTGAAACTGGCAGTGGTGTTGGAACGAATCGCGTCGACGTACTCGTTGAGGAATGTCTCGGTGCTCACGTAGCGGACGATGTCGTGCTGGTAGTGGCGGTGCACGTAGTGGCCAATCGCGTGCAGCAGGTGTGTCTTGCCGAGACCCGCTGCGCCGTAGATGAACAGCGGGTTATAGCTTCGGCCCGGCGTTTCGGCGACGCGCGACGCAGCCGCGAGCGCGAATTGGTTGGACTGACCCTTGACGAACGTGTCGAAGGAGTAGCGGGGATTGAGCCCGGCGAGATCAGTCGGGCTGGAACTGGACCCTGATGATCCTGACGACCCGGATGAACCTTGTTGCTCTGTTGACCCGCTTGCGCTGCTGGACGGTGCCGGGTCGGACTCGGACTCGCGGGCTTCGTCCACATCGCTGACCTGGACATCGACGTAGAACTGACGATGTGATGCCCCGATTTCTTCGAGTGCATCTCGCACGAGTGGAAGATAACGGGACATGATCCGGTCGCGAAGGTGGGTGTTCGGAGCACTGACGCGGAGTTCACCCGAGTCACTCTCGAGCGGAACGACATCTTGAAAAGTGGAGAACCAGACCGCCTCGGACACCTGAGCACGCAGGATTTGGGCAACTGCTGTCCACACCTGTTCGTAGTCGCTCACCTGCACCTCCTCGTCCGCGTCGGGATACTCTCCACACCATTGTCCCCATCGTGTGGACAAACCTCTACCGATCGGCAGAACCCGGGACGCTAGCAGTGTTTCCCAAAGGGCTGAACATCGTGATGTCGCGGCGCAGGTCAGAGGTACCACGAAGCCCGAGCCGGACGCGACTGTCGCGAGACGTCTGGCGCCCTGGTTGCCAAGTTCCACCAGATACCCCTAGCCTTGTCGGTTTCTGGCGCGGTGCCACGTTGTCTGTCCGCAAGAGAATTCAGACGTTCAGTACCAGAGCAATCGCATCATCTTCGATTGCCGATGGTGACTGCTGACTACCAGGAGGCTTGCGGTGAAGCGCACCTTTCAACCCAACAATCTGCATCGTGCGAAGAAGCATGGCTTCCGGGCACGGATGAGCACCCGTGGCGGCCGAGCTGTCCTCAAGTCTCGTCGGGCCAAGGGTCGGCACCGTCTGTCCGCTTGATCGGCCGCCTTCACGGGCGGGCCTCGTTCGAGCGAGTAGCTCGACAGGGCTCGCGCGTACGCGCCGGTGCGCTGTGGTGCACGTTCGTACTCGATCCTCTCGTCTCGCCACCCCGAGTGGCCTATGCCATCGGCCGCGCCGTTGGTCCAGCAGTGACGCGCAACCTCGTACGCCGGCGGTTGAGATCACTCATTCAGCAGAATCATCCCCATCTACCAGGCGGTTTGTATCTGATCGGGGCTCGGCCGGAAGCCGCACGACGATCATTCGACGAACTGACGTTCGATCTCGACCAGATTCTGGCGAAGGTGTTGACCAACTCGACCAACTCGACCAACTCGACCAACCGCTCTCCGGGCGCCGGCTGATCGCTGCCGTACACTGGTACCAGCGTGCTGCCGAGGGTCGGCCATCGCCTTGCCGATTCACACCCAGTTGCTCCTGCTACGCAGTCGAAGCATTGGAAACACACGGCGCCCGCCACGGTTTGTGGCTCACGATTCGGCGCCTCCTTCGTTGTCGACCATTCGGTCCCAGTGGTTTTGACCCCGTCCCCCTCAGAAAGGGTGAGTAAGCCCCATGTTCGAAGGCCCAGCATGGCTCGTAGCTCAGTACTACAGCCTCACGAACAGTTATGCCGCGGCGATCGGGTTGATCGCACTTACGGTGATGATCTTGGTGACCCCGTTGACTCTGAAGAGCACCAAGGGAATGCTCGAGATGCAGCGTCTGCAGCCCGAGATGAAGCGACTGCAGGCCCAACACCGCGGTGATCGGCAGAAGCTCAACGAAGAGATGATGAAGCTCTATCAAGAGCACAAGGTCAACCCGCTTGCGTCGTGCCTTCCGCTGTTGTTGCAAATGCCGGTGTTCTTCATCATGTACCGGGTTCTCCACGGTCTGACCAATCGGGCACCCGACGGGACGTTTGTGCCGAGCTACATCTCCGAGTCGTCGGAGCTCTACAAGAGCCTGTTCGGTCAGACGAAGATGATGTCGCTCGGTCTCGACCTGTCGAGGACCCCGGCCGACTTCATCTCCAACGGCACGTTCGTCCAGGGTCTGGTTTACGCCGGTCTCGTCGTGGCCCTCGCCGCGCTGTACTTCGTCCAGCAGAAGATGGTCGCCTCACGGGCGTCCGTGAGCCCGACCATGTCGGCGGGCCAGGCCAAACTGATGCAGTACCTGCCAGTCGTCTTCGCCGTCTTCCAGATCTTCTTCCTGACCGGTCTCGTCATCTACTACTTGGTCCAGGCATTGTTCCGGATCGGCCAGAACGCCTACATCACACGTCGTTTCTACCATGGCGAGGATTCCCTTGGCCGCGTCGCTCAAGCGGCAGGGCAGCAGGCCCGCGATGAGGCCAAGGCCAACGGCACCTCGACCGAGGGTGGTGGTGGAATGTTCGCCCAGGCCAAGCGCGATGCGCAGGCCAGGCGCGACGCCCAAGACGCTGCTCGCCAAGGCGGAAACACCAAGACGTCCGGGTCTTCGTCGAGCAAGCAATCCGGACAAGCTGCATCGACCAAGAAGGCACCGGCTTCGTCATCTGCCGACAAACCAACACCGGCCGTCACCAGCAAGCGGGTCACACCGCCCAAGAATCGGCCCACGCCATCGAACAGTCGACCGCAACGGCCAACGGCTTCGGGGCGCCCGTCAGCCCCCGCGCAGCCGAAGCCTCCGAAGAAGTAGCAGCCCGCACTGCGGGCCCGTTCGGGGCCCGACAGGTTCGTTCACGGGGCGGACCGGGATCAAGAACTGCGCGAACCGAACGTCGGTTTGCGATCACGTTGGGAGACGTCACATGCAATGGGTTGAAACGACAGGCAAGACGATCGAGGAAGCAAAGGGACTCGCCCTCGATCAGCTCGGAGTTGGCGAAGAGGATACGGAGTTCGAGATTCTCGAAGAGCCGAGAAGTGGGTTGTTCGGGCGAGTCAAAGGTGAAGCGCGTGTTCGTGCTCGCGTTCGTCCAACGGCTGTCCGACCGAAGCTCGAACGTCGCGATCGCAAGAAGGGTCGTGAGCAGGGCGAGCATTCATCATCCGGGCGTCAGCCTGATACTGTGGGCGCGTCTCGGTCAGGGAAATCGAACCAAACCAAGGGTGCGGTACCAGGAAACGTCGCGAGTAATGGCACAGTCACCGACGGTTCGGCTCATTCCGCGCCACCCTCGTCGGCGAACCGGTCGGGTCGGGGCAAGCCTCAGCAGCGTCGTGATTCTGCCCAACAACCCCAACGAGAGGATGTAGTCGTGAGTGCACAGCAAGTAGGCGAGGAAGCCAAAAAGTTCCTGACCGAATTGGTCGCAGCGTTCGGTCTCGAAGGCACCGTCGATCTCCGCGAGGACGGCGATGACCTCGAGTTGGCAGTCAGTGGTGCAGATCTCGGGCTGATGGTGGGTCCTCGCGGAAACACACTTCTCGCGGTGCAGGACCTGACCCGGGTGGCTTCTCAGCGCCGGTTGGGTGACCATGACACTCGGCTCAGAGTTGACGTCGGCGGATACCGTGAGCGTCGGCGCGAGGCCTTGTCTCGGTTCGCGAATCAGATCGCTGAACAAGTGGCGTCGTCGGGCGAAGCACGTGCCCTTGAGCCAATGCCGTCAGCCGATCGAAAGGTGATCCACGACGTTCTCTCGGAACATGCATCTGTGGTGACTCGGTCAGAGGGTGACGACCCAAATCGCCGGGTTGTCATCGCTCCGGCGAATGGCTGACGACTCCCAACTTCTCGCTGTTCTGGAGTCTCTGCGTGAGCGCGGCGCGCTGGGTGAATCATCACTCACGAACGCCGTGGCTCACGCAGACTCATTTGTGGCCGCAGTTCCGGCTGGTTGTCAGGAATTGCTTGATCTCGGTTCGGGGGGTGGATTGCCGGGTCTGGTGATCGCGGTTCGACTCCCTCACGTCCGAGTCACGCTGACGGATCGGCGTGAGCGCCGGATGGATCTCCTCCGTCATGCGTGCGCGAAACTGGACTTGGGTGATCGGGTGGTGCTTCGTACTGCGGACGTACGGCGTCTTGCATTGGAGGCGCCGATGCGTGGGAATTTCGACGTGGTGACAGCCCGCGCATTCGGGGAGCCCCTCTTGACATTGGAGTGCGCAGCGCCTTTCCTGCGCGCCGGCGGCGCAGTGATCATTTCTGAACCGCCGCCAAACCCAGGCGCGGACCCAGAGGTTCGTTGGCCCACCGAACGCCTGGTCCATTTCGGATTTTCGATAGACCCTGTCCCCCGTCGTCATGTCCGGCGATTCATGCATACCTGACGTGCTCCACCGTGTTCCACGGTGTTTCACGTGAAACAACCGGCATCGCGACTGTGTTGGACACGTTGAGGGTATGTTTCACGTGAAACGACCGGGGATAACCGTGACCCATCTTGATCACCGGGTAGTGTCTGTCTTGTTCACGTCCGTCGGTTCGTCGAAAGAGAGAGAGCCTGCACGATGTCATCAGACACAGATTCAGAAGCCGTTGCCGCGCCTGAGGCAGAATTGCCGCACACGTATCCACTGCCCCGAGTCATGGCGGTTGCGAACCAAAAGGGTGGCGTCGGCAAGACCACGACCACCATCAACCTTGGCGCGTGTCTGGCTGAATTGGGCTTCCGAACACTGGTGATCGATCTCGATCCGCAAGGGAATGCCTCCACCGGGCTCGGAATCGACAATCGTGGGCTCGAGACCTCGATGTACCACGTGATCATGCACGACGTTCCGCTCGAGAACTGCATCGAGCCGGCCTCAGTCAAGAATCTCTTCGTCGCTCCCGCGAGTCTCGACCTTGCAGGAACGGAGATCGAACTCGTCCCCGCATTCTCGCGAGAGAATCGACTGAAACGCGCGATCGAAGCCGTGCGGGACGACTACGACTACATTCTGATTGACTGTCCCCCATCACTCGGCCTGCTGACGGTCAACGGCTTGACCGCCGCGACCGAGGTCCTCGTTCCCATTCAATGCGAGTACTACGCGCTCGAGGGTCTTGGCCAACTTCTCCGAAATGTCGATCTCGTTCGTCGTAACCTCAACCCTTCACTGACTGTCAGCACGATCGTGTGCGTGATGTATGACGCCAGGACCAAGCTCGCCGATCAGGTCGTGCGTGAGGTTCGTGAGCACTTCGGCGACAAGGTTATGCGGACTGTGGTTCCGAGAACGGTGCGCTTGTCGGAAGCACCTAGCTTCGGACAGCCGATCATCACATTCGACTCGTCGTCGCGCGGCGCCGTTGCCTACCGGATGGTTGCGAAGGAGGTGAGCGTCAATGGCACGCCTCGGGGGACTCGGTAAAGGTCTCGGAGCATTGATCCCGTCGGACTTCGACTCCGCCAGGCCACAGGGGAGCGATGGTACCGATGGTGGTGGACAGGACGGTCCACGTCTTGCTGAGCTTGCGATCGACTCGCTGTCGCCCAACCCGAATCAGCCTCGTGTTCATTTTGATGAGGAGACTCTGGCCGACCTGGCCGCTTCCATTCGTGAGATCGGCGTGCTCCAGCCGGTGCTCGCCCGATCGATCGGAAACGGTCAGTTTCAACTCGTCGCCGGGGAACGTCGATGGAGGGCTGCTCGTCGCGCAGGCCTGACGACGATTCCTGCGATCGTACGTTCAACCGACGATCTCAGTTCAATCGAGCAGGCCCTGGTCGAGAACCTACATCGGCAGGACCTCACACCGCTCGAGGAGGCGGCTGCCTACCAGCAGTTGATCGAGGACTTCGGATTGACTCACGAGCAGATTTCGTCCCGGGTTGGCAAGAGTCGGTCGGCCATCACGAACACCCTGCGGTTGATGTCGTTGCCGCCAGCGATCCAACATCTGCTCGCAGATGGTCGCCTGTCGGCCGGTCACGCACGTGCCCTGCTTGGCAGTTCAGATCGGGCTTTCCAGGAGGCGCTTGCGAAACGGGCGGTGAATGAGGGCCTGTCCGTGCGTTCGGTCGAAGAAGCGATCCGCGATCGTCAAGCCGGCGGACCCGGAAGTGCCAAGGCGAACGACGACGGTTCGGAGGTGACCAACGTCACACCTGTTCACGACGGCGCCGGAGTCTCCCCGATCACTCGTCTCCGGCCGCCAGGGCTGTTGGAGTTGGAACATCTCCTTGCCGAGCATCTGGATACCAAGGTGGCTGTATCGATGGGTGCAAAGCGTGGACGGGTCACGATCGATTTTGCCGATTTAGAGGACCTCGAGCGCATCTACCGCCAAATGGTCGAGGGAAACTCGGCTTCTCCCGCCGGTTCGACGGGTGAGGAGTCTCAACCTTGGGTGTAACTCGCGCGTGAGGGTTACACACATCATGTGGAAACTGCTGTGGATAAACACTCGACATGGTTCTGAGAGCCAGGTTGATCTGCGCGGTCGATCAGTCTGTCGATCAATCCTGTCGATCAGTTCACGATAAATCCAGCAGTGGCGAGCCGGTCCAGATCTCGAGCGCATCTCGCACGGCAAGGCTGATTTCGAGGGACATGTCGACCGTGTGGCGAATGTCGGTGATTGATACCAGGATTGCTGTCATTCTGGTCTCGCGAAGCACCTGGAGTCGCATTCCATCGATCACCGGCGCGAAGTTCGGGAGACTCGCCAGCCCTCGTGCTACTCGATCAGCCAAGGATCGACCGCCGGACGATTCAAAGGTGGGCACCGAGTAGAACGAGACCCGATCAACCCCGGTTGACGTTGTCTCGAAGCCGAGGTAAACGTCGGCCTTGAACTGGTTGGCGGCGTCGGCCTGGATCCGAGCGTCCGGCTCGTCGACGGAGATCACCAGCGCTCCGCTTGTGCGCAGCTCTCGTGTGAGGATCCGGGTGAGCGTGCTCAGCCCGCCGAACTGGCCAACGACGACCCTGAGCTGGCGCAACGACGTGTTGTGAGCGAGAAGACGATCGCGTTCACGCATCGTGGCCACGCCAGGCCCGCTGCCGCTTTGCCGTCCGACGCGCTCGATCGCCTGCAATGTCACGGGACCGCAGACCCCGTCGACGACGAGGCCACAGTTGCTCTGGAAGTCCTCGAGTGCATGAGCCGTGAGTGGACCGAAGATGCCGTCGACCTTGCCGCAATCGAACCCGAGCCTGCCGACACTGCCTTGAAGCACTGCGATGTCGTCGCCGCGCAGGTTCGGGGCCGTGAGGAACAGCAGCCGGTCGCCCAGCCGACGCGATGCTTCGACAAGGCCGGTCCATGTGTACTCGCCGCACAGACCATCGACGGCGAGGCCTCGCGCGTGTTGAAACTCCCGAACGGATGCCTCGGTCGTGCTACAGAAAAAACCGGCCTCGGCGACCGAATTGGGCAGGAACCCGGCGGCGCCGAGGCGGCGTTGCAGATCACGGATGGATTCCCCGCGCTGGCCCGGGATCAGGGGGAAGTAACCAGAAATTCGTCGAGCTCCTGCAGTAGTTGACCCTTGCCCTTGGCACCGACGAGTCGCTTGGCAACTTCGCCCTTGTGAAAGACCAACAGGGTGGGGATGCTCATCACGTTGAAACGCATCGCGAGATCCGGGTTCTCATCGACATTGAGCTTGGCAATGGTGACCTTGCCGGATTGCTCAATCGCGATCTCACTGAGGATCGGAGCGATCATCTTGCACGGTCCGCACCACTCGGCCCAGAAGTCTACGACGACGGGGGTATCGGAGGAGTTGACGATCTCGTCGAACGTGCTCGTGGTCAGAGTAAGAATGCCTTCAGCCATGATGGCTTTCCTTTCGGTGGAACATCACACTACCCATCCAAACACTTCCGGCGGCGGTGGCATTCCCTGAGTTGTCCCGGGCGTCATCGGCGCGTCAGGAGTGCTGGGCGCTTTCGAGCCATCTTTCTGCGTCGATGGCGGCCATGCAACCCGACCCAGCGGCCGTGATCGCCTGCCGGTAGGTGTGGTCCTGCACATCTCCGCATGCAAACACCCCGTCGATGTTGGTGAACGTGGATCCGGGCTTGGTGATCAGGTAGCCATTTTCTTGCATATCGAGCACCCCGTGGAACAGGTCGGTGTTCGGGCGATGGCCAATGGCGACGAACAACCCGGTGACAGGCAACAATCGCTCCTCATTGGTGTGCACGTTCTTCACCGTCGCACCAGTGAGCCGCTCTGTGCCGTGCAGTGCTGTCACGGTGGAGTTCCAGAGCATTTCGATCTTCGGGTTACTGAAGGCCCTGTCCTGCATGATCTTGCTGGCCCGCAGCGTGTCTCGACGGTGGATCAGGGTGACCTTGGATGCGAACTTGGTCAAAAAGGTGGCTTCCTCGATCGCGCTGTCACCGCCGCCAACCACGGCGATCTCGTGGTTACGGAAGAAGAAACCATCACACGTGGCACATGTGGACAACCCATGACCCATCAGGTGTTGTTCTTCGGCGAGACCAAGCATCAGTGATTGTGCGCCGGTGGAGACAATGATCGAGTCGGCTTCATAGAGATCGTCGCGGATCCATACCTTGAACGGTCGCGCGGTGAAATCGATTGCCGTTGCCTTGGCGGTGATGAACTCGGCGCCGAAACGCTGCGCCTGTTCGCGGAAGTTGGACATCAACTCCGGACCCATGATGCCCATCGGGAATCCGGGAAAGTTCTCGACCTCGGTGGTGAGCATCAGTTGTCCACCCGGTTGGTCACTGGTGCTGCTCGGCTCACCTTCGATGACCAACGGAGCGAGATTGGCACGAGCCGAGTAAATGGCAGCGGTCAGCCCCGCAGGTCCGGACCCGATGATGATGACCTGCTTGCGGCTCATGCGGGCAACTCGACCGCGAATCGCTTCCTCATGATCACGAAACCAGCGATGGAAAAGATCGCACCGATGACCAGGTAGCTGATCCACACGGCATTCTCGTGGCTCGTGCCGATCTCGATCAGGGCCTGCAAGCCACGCACAGCGAAGATGATCCCGAGCACCGCCGCAAAGACCGAACCGAATGCCGCCACCAACCCGAAAATGAGCGCGCGATAGGCGAGCAGGAGTGGCTTCGTGGTCCTGTCCCTGACTGTCCGGACCAAGCGCTCGATGGTGTCGGCGAAGTCGGAGGCCCATTGCGGATCAGTGAGTGGATTGCCCGGCATGGATGCGATCCTAACGCTCGAAAGCGGCCGCTGCGCCAGACTCACTCTGCGGGGTGAGGTCAGCCTGCCGGAAGGGTCGCGATGATGGTGCAGCCAACCGGATCGATGATCAACACCTGGCTACCGAGATCGTCGCGAACTACGACGACTTGGCGGCCCTGATAGATCACCGCGGCCGATGGGCCGGAGAACACGCTGGGGCACTGGCCTGGTGACGTTCCGTACGCAGTAGCCGTCGCAGTAGCAGTAGCAGTAGCAGTAGCAGTAGCGGTAGTCGCCGCTGTTTCTGGTGCGGGTTCCGTGGCTGTTTCTGCCGGTCCCTGTGCTGGTCCTTGTGTCGCTACTGCCGGGGCTTCGGAAGCGCTATCGGTCGCAAACCCCTCACCCTCTGTGTACACGAGCACCTCCTCTGGCGTGTCCAGAGTGGGAGCCGACACCCATGCGCTGACCTCGGCCGGTCCGGTGATGACGAGTTCTCCATTTGCTGCCGTCGTGGCTTGTGGAGCAACCGGGTCCGCCGCAGCAGAGTCTTCGACCGATTCCGTTGCGGCGGCGCCACCCGCTGCTGCGGCCGGCGCCGATGTCGGTGCCGCGCTGGCGATCTTCTGGTCGACAATGGTGGCGGATGAGGCCACAGCGTTCGATTCGCTGTCGGAGTTGCTTGCGGAGTTGTTGACGACCCCTGCTGCGACGACGAGTACGACAGCGGCTGCGGCCGCACCGCCGAGCCAGCGGTACTGTCGCTGCCGGCGCTGATCCAGGGTTACGACCGGGGCGAGATCTCTGGCCGGCGTCTCGTCGAATGCAGCGAGTGCTGCGGCAAGCGCATCGTCAAGAGCCCCAGGGGGAGTGCTGACGTCGGCCAACTGGGTACGCATCTCGGCGTAGAACGAAAGTTCGGCGACCAGATTCGGCGAAGCCTCGATCCGGGCGCGTTCGCTGGCCGTCACCTCGTTGTCGAGGGCAGCACTGGCCAATTCGGCCTCCGGGGTGAGCGATTCGTCGTTCATGGTCATGGCGTTTGACGCTCGAGGTCGTCGGGCTGGTTCCCGAAACTGTGTCCGAGTGAGCGAGCGAGAGCTGCCCGGCCGCGGGCAATCCGGCTCTTGACCGTGCCGACGGGAACATCGAGCACTTCGGCGATTTCGGCGTAATCGAGGCCGCCGACATCGCGAAGCACGACGGGAACCCGAAAGTCCTCGGCGAGAGCTGCGAGAGCTGCGTCGAGCAGAATCCGATCACCGATCGAGTCGAGGCGGACGCCGGACTCTGGATCAGCGCGTTCGTTCTCGACTGAGCCCGCCTCGCCTGTCGAGTCGTCGCGTCGTGCCGAGGTCGACAGTGGGCGGCGTTTGCGCCGGCGCAGTTCATCGAGGCTGGCGTTCGTCGCAACCCGGTATACCCATGTCGAAAAGCTGCTGCGTCCGTCGAACTTTGCCAGACTTCGCACGATTGCAATCATTGCCTCCTGGGCAGCGTCGGCAGCGTCGGTCTCGTTGCCGGTTATGCGCCGGCAGACCGCGAAGATGCGGTCGTAGTGACGTCGCAGCAATTGGTCGAGGCTGGCGCGGTCACCGCCTCTGGCCGCTGCGACGAGTTCGTGGTCGTCGGGCATTGGATCAATGAGATGATGGTAGCCAGGCGGGCCGTCGGGTCGGGATCATTCATCCGGCGACGAAGGTGAACTCGCCGATGCTGCCGCGGTACGGGAACGAGTCCTTGCACTCGCCGTCGCGCCCGGCTTCACGAAGCAAGACCAGAATGAATCGGGCCGGCGCCTCGGTGATTCGTGCGTCGACGGTGCCGGGTGAGGTGTCGTTTGCCCGGTCGATGATCTTGGCTCCCCAACCATCGACGGTGGATGGGGCGATGCCGGCACCGGACGCATAGACATCGACCTGGTACGGGCCACTGGTGATTGCGATCGTGGCAGTGCCGGTGGCTGGCGCCGACAGTTCGACGACGAGGCCGACACCGGGCTTGCCGTTGAAGTACTTGTCGTTGTAGCAATTCGTGGCCCACGATGTATCCGGATTCCCATCGGTGGCCAGACCGACGTTCTCGGGCTTCTCGACACCACCGTCAGGGTCACCGGGGTCGAAGCTGGCGACGGAAACGATGCTTGCCGGCGCTGTTGGCGCAGCAGTGCCGGCAGGCGTGACGGGTGTAACCGGCACGAGCGCGTTGCTGTTGGCGCTGCCGCTTGACCGGTTGGTGGCCCACAACGCGACGGCGACGAGCACCGCGACGAGCAGCAAGACGATGACGAAGATCGATGGGGCGCGCCGCTGCTGGAACTGCTTCGCCGGTACTCCTCGCGGGCTTCCCCCCGTGGGAGTACGGTCACGGGCTGGCGCTGGGGCATTGATCGGTCGTGCCGGGCCTTGTCGCGGGGTTGCTCCAGATGATCGCTCCGGTGCGGACGGCGCGCGAACGATCGGCTTCGTCACCCGCTGCGGGGTCGTATCCGCTGTTGGTGAGGGCTTGCTCGGCCTGGCGGCGATCATGCCACTCGGCGGTGTCAAGGTCGTGGTTCGATCATCGGCACCGCTGGCGATGCGGCTCAAACGTTGACGGAGCTGTCCGCCGGTCGCGGGACGATCGTCGGGATTGCGGGCCAGTAGTTCGTGGATCAGTTGGGAAAGACCGAACGGCAGGGTGTCGCGAAGGCGAGCGAGGTCGGTCGGGTCGCGTTGCAATCGAGCAAGCGCCGTGTCGGCGTCGCTCTCGCCGAGGAATGGCACTCGACCGGCAAGGCACTCATAGAGGACCAATCCGAGCGCATAGAGGTCGGCCCGACCGTCGAGTTTGCGGCCTCGGACCTGTTCCGGCGAGAGGTACTTGGCGGTGCCCATCATCACGTTCTCGCTCGTGAGATCGTCGGTGCTGCCGAGACCCTTGGCGATCCCGAAGTCGGCGAGGAGAACTCGACCATCGGGGGTGATCAAGATGTTGCCGGGCTTGACATCACGATGCACGAGTCCGGCTGTGTGGGCCGCGTCGAGCGCCGAAGCGACACACGATCCAATGTGCACCGTCAGTTCCGGGCTCAGCCGCTTCTGCTCATCGAGCAACTGGCGAAGGCTCTTGCCGTTGATCAATTGCATCACGACGGCTTGGCGCCCGTCGTAATCGATCGTGTCGTGCACGGCGACGATGTTGGGGTGACTCAGGCGAGCGACGGTGATGGCTTCGCGGCGGAATCGTTCGGCAACGACCGGGTCGGTCGCGAGCGAGGACTTGAGGATCTTGACCGCGACCTGACGAGACAAGGAAGTGTCAGTTGCGAGCCAAACCTCGGCCATGCCTCCTTGCGCGAACTTACGCTCCAGGCGGTATCGCTGGGCAAGGAGCGGCGGCGGCGGCAGAGGGCTCGAGGGAGGGGGCATGTTCCGTGCGCCAACGCTAGTGGTGCAGGACCCCGAGAACCTGTCATTGTCGGTGAGGTCGCTCAGTCCTTGGCTTGGAACGCCAGACCGATCGTGCCCCGGCCGGTGTGCGAACCAACGACCGGACCGATGTCGCCGACCAAGATCTCGCCACGGTAGTGGGGCCGAACCATCTCGAGGAACTGGTCGACGTCGTCACAGTCAGCGTGGAGGACAGCGAGGTTTTCGACGCCTTCGTAGGTCTGCAGCTTCTCGACCAGAAACGCGAGGGCCTTCTTGCGGGTGCGTTGCTTACCGCCTTCTTCGACCTTGCCGTTGCGGACCTCGACGATCGGCTTGATCGACAACACCGACGCGAGCATGGCCTTCGCACCGCCGATTCGCCCGCCCTTCTTGAGGTTCTCGAGTGTGTCGAGCGCGCCCCACACCTTCGTGCGTGCCGACAGATCGATCGCCAGGGCTCTGACTTCGTCGAACGAGAGTCCCGCCTTGGCCGCACGGCCCGCTGCTGCGACGATGCTGCCGAGGCCCATGGTGCACGAGTTGCTGTCGACCACTGCGATCTGGATGGAGTCAGCGACGGCGCGCGCCGCGAGTTCCGCACTCTGGATCGTTGCCGACAAACCACCGCTGAGGTTGATCACCACGATGCCGGTCGCACCTTCGCCAATGAGCTCGCGATACGTCTGTTCGAACAGTCCCGGTGGGGGAGCGGCGGTCTCGGGCAGTACGGCCGACGCTGCCGATTTGGACCAGAACTCGGCGGTCGTCAGATCCAAGCGGTCGATGAACTCGTCGTCTCCGAATCGGATCGAGAGTGGCACGATCCGGATGCCGAGATCGTCGGCTACTGACTGGGGAAGGTCGCAAGCACTGTCGGTAACGATTCGAACGGTCACGAATCGGAAAGGGTAGTCGAATCGGGATCAACGTCCTTTGCCGAGACTGCCGCCCCGCCATCGGTGAGCTCGTTGGCGACCGTGCCCGTCCCGCTACTGGTATCGAGTTGAGCGATGGACGTGACGGCAGTGATGGTGGACGTACCGGTCGTTGCGGTGGCTGTACCTGTCAGCACCGACGAGTCTGGCGCCGCAGCTGTCGCAGCCGTCGCAGTTGTTGTGGCCGTCTCAGTTGTCGCCTTGGATCGCGTTGGGTGGGTACTCATCGAAGACTCGCTGCTGCGGAGTCGGCGGCTCCGGCGCAGGTTGCGCACCCACCACGTGAGCAGGATCAACAACGCCCCGCCGGTGAACACCTGCGCCAGGCCCGTGAGCGCGTTCACCTGGGCCTTGAGGATCGTTGGTTCGGTGATCGGCGTCACCCCATCGGGAGAAAGCACTTGCAGCGTGACAGTGAACGAACCGTTTGACCTGGCGCGGACGGGAACAGTGACCGTGGTGACGCTGTCCGCCAACAAGGTGACGGCCACATCGCCCTCTGGGAACTGCATCTTGTCGGCACTGGACCGCAATTGAACGACCACGTTGAGCGCTTCGTCACCCGTGTTGGTGATGCGCGGATACAGGTTCGTCGAGAGACCGTTCATCGTGAAGGTGTACGAGCCGGGCGCCTCGACTGCGGAGGTGATTGCGTCGAACTCGCCGAGCATCGATTCAGCAGTCTCCGCGACCTGGGCGTCGGTGATCGAAGTCGATGACAGAACTTCGATCGTGCGGGTCCACTGTTCGGTGCGGCCCCCGTCTTCGACGAGCATCGATGAAACTGTTGCCCGCTGTGCGGACAGCTCGTCGAGAGTCGGCGCGCGTGTCGTGAGATCGGTGGGTTGATGGGGCGCAAGGATGACCTGGGCTTCGCTGCCGTCGACGATCTGTACGTCGGTAATGCGGGCGAGGTCGGACAGGTCGGTGAACTCTCCGGCACCGGTCGCCGTGACCATCTCGACCAGCCGGGATACGCGCTCTGCAGGGAGCACACCGCCTGCAGGGAGACCGAGCACCACGGAATTGCCGGTAACGGGCGGCAGGTTGTCGTACAACTGATCGCGCCAGGCCACCAGATCGGCGGCGGTGTAGAGAGCGGCCAGCTCCGGTGAGAGGGCGGTGTCGATCAAGTGGCGATCGATCGTTGGATCGAAAACCGCGGCGGGGATCGAGGAACCGTCGCTGAGTTGGACGTCTCGCAGTTGTGAGTACAGCGTGAAATCACCGAGGAAACCGTTGTCGATCCCCACGTTGGTGTAGGTCTCGGGCGAGAGCAGCAAGAGGCCGACACCACGTGAGCGCAACAGCGAGGCGCCTTCGGTGGTCAGCGGCTCTTGCTCGATCCAGGCTGATCTGTCCGCACGAGTGGAGGTGCGCGTCGCGTTCTGGTCCTCACCGGCCTGGAGGAGTTCGGTGAACAGGTCCTGCTGTCCCGCTGCGGCCGCAGCCGACGGGTCGAACGGAACACTCGGTTGGGCGAGAACCGTATTGCGGGCCATGACGGCGCTGAGCGAGTCGAGCGTTTCGGCGTCGAGCCGGTCGAGGATCTCGGGTGAGATGCTCACGGTGAATGGAGCGGTGTCGGGGTATTGAAGGAGCTGTTCGATCTGCTCGATCACCGGTGAGGGTAATGGCGTGTCGGCGCCGGGGATCTGCGGGGCGGCGGTGATCGTCGCGACGACAGCTATCCCGATGCGTCCTCGGTCCTGGTCGGTTGCGACGGGAAGTCGATCGACAAAGGTGAGCAGCTCGCTGACCAACGATCCACCAGCGGCCTGGACATCGACCGTGATCGGATACAGGCCACTGCGTGGGAATTGCAGGGCGGCAGGCGTTCCGGTCGCTGACTCGGATGGGATCGTGATCGTGACCTGACCGTCGGCGTCGACGGCGAAGGCGGCCGGATCGGCCGGATCGATCCTGACGCTGTCGAGAACTCGTCCGTACTCGCCCGAGATCGCTTTCGTGAACTGCTGACGGCTGTCGATCCGACGATACGCGCCGATGATGATCGAGTCCGTCGGCGTGATCGGGGTCGGCGGGAGGAACGTGATCGTCAGCGGCGCATCGGGCGCGAGCGCGAGATCTTGGCGGATCAACGTCATCGGCAGGGTCTCGGCGAACGCCACGGGGGGTTCGCCGCCGGGCATCGGTGCAGCAGCAAGGACCGAGAAACCGGCGCACGCGAGGCTCAGCCTCGCGAACTTTCGGAAGTGGCGCACGTGGCTTCTCATGGCGCCCCTATTCTGCCACCGTGGCGGGCACGGGTCGGGTTCGCGCCGTCACACGTCGGTCAAGCTGCGGGTCATCACGGCGAGGCCGTTTGGAAGGATCCTGAAACCGATTCGTTGGTACAGCGAGAGCGCTGCGATGTTGTCCGTATGGGTGTTGACGATTGCCCGCGACAACCGGCGTCGTTGCATCCAGACCAGCGAATCACGCGTGAGGCCGAAACCGATCCCAGCGCCCTGCGCACGAGGATGTACTGCGAGGCGTTGGAGGTATCCGGTTCGATCGGCTCGTCCGCTGACTGCGTAGCCCAGCAGTTCAACGCCGGTCGATCGATTCCCCTCGATCGCTCGCGCTCGGTGTGAAGGGGTCGCCTCGCATGTTTCGTCGATACCGGTTGCATCGATCGCCCAACGATCGCCGAACGCGCATCGATCAACCTCTGCAGCGAGTTGGCGCTCGGCGACGCGAAGCCTCCGTGTGCGGGTGACCGAGGGTCCTGGTGGGGGTTTCCAACCAATGAGTGACAGGTCAAGCAATCGCAGGGTTTGGATGGTTTCGAAGCCTTGCCGGTGCAACATGTCGGCGTCGGCATCGGTGACTGCGCCGGTTCGCACCGACGCAAAGCCGCGGGCTCTCAGCTCGCCGAGCCAGACGCGCAGCGAGGTGCTCGAAGGAACTACCCCGCTGTCGATGAAGGTCAACTGAGCAATCGTTGGGTCGTTCCACGTCGGCCGCACCCGAGCCCGGCCTTCGCCCCCGCGTAGCACGATCGGCCATTGCACGCCGGGTGCGGGACCGGTACGAAAGCTCACGGCCCCGACGGTATCGCTCTGGACAGAGACGAGATCACCTGGCGGGGCACGGCTTGACTCCGTAGTCTGGAATCGTGACCGTGTTGTTCGCTACTCACCCTGCGTATCTCGACCATGTTGCCGGCCACGATCACCCCGAGTGCCCAGAGCGACTTGCAGCCGTCATTGCCGGGAGCAGGATGGCCGAAGTGGCTGACGCCCTCGTGCCGCTCGAACCACAGCCTGCCTCGATCGAGGAGATCCAGCGAGTACACCCGGCGGTGTACGTGGCCAACCTCCAAGAGATCGATCGTCAAGGCGGTGGGCGTCTCGATCCCGACACCCGGATGAGCGAAGGTTCGTGGATCGCGGCGCGACTCGCCGCCGGTGCCGGCCTCACCGCGATCGCAGCGATGGATCGTGGCGAGGCCGACGCCGCGTTCTGCGCCGTGCGACCCCCCGGGCATCACGCCACACCGAACGAGTCGATGGGGTTCTGCCTGATCTCGAACGTGGCGGTGTCGGCGATGGCCTTGGCAGATCGGGGCGAACGGGTGATGATCTTGGACTACGACGCTCATCACGGCAACGGAACCCAGGCCGTTTTTCACAGCGATCCGCGCGTCTTGTTCGTGTCATTCCATCAATGGCCGCTCTACCCAGGCACGGGCGCGGCGTCCGACGTCGGGGCGCGCGCCGGGCGCGGGTACACGATGAACATCCCGATGCCACCGGGAGCGACCGGTGATCGGTACCTGCGCGCGTTCGACGAGATCGTGGCACCCCGCGCAGCAGCCTTCGCGCCGACGTGGATCATCATCTCGGCTGGCTTCGATGCCCATCGAAACGACCCGATCACCGAGCTCGGCCTGTCGTCTGGCGACTACGCGGTGCTCACCCAACGAGCCGCAGCGCTGGTACCACCGGGTCGGCGGCTGGTGATGCTCGAGGGTGGGTACGACATGGAGGCACTCACGATGTGCACAGCGGGGGCGCTCGGAGCGCTGGCCGGGGTCGATGTTCGCCCTGAGTCGCAGACCAATGGTGGTCCGGGTGCGTACAACGTCAACACCTGCATCGACATCTGGGCCGGGATCGACGAGATGTGACCGGGCCAGACAGACGGGGTTCCTCTAGCCTGTAAAGGCCATGATCCCCGAACGGTTTGCCCCAGTCCTTGCCGAGCTCGGGCCGCTGACCGACCGATTTCGTTCGGCAGGCAAACGGCTGTACCTCGTCGGCGGAACGGTTCGAGACCTGCTCAACCACACCAGTGGCGCCAACGAGGTCAAGGACTACGACGCGACCACCGACGCCCTGCCGGCTGAGATCAAGCGCTGTCTCGAGGGTTGGGCCGACGCGATTTGGACCCAGGGCGAGAAGTTCGGGACGATCGGAGCCAAGAAGGGCAGCCGGATTTTCGAGATCACGACCCATCGTGCCGAGGCGTACGTCGACGAATCACGCAAGCCTGAAGTCACGTTCGCCGGTGATGTCGAGACCGACTTGTCGCGACGCGACTTCACGGTCAACGCAATGGCGCTGGAGCTCACATCGCCCAGTCCGACACTGGTGGATCCGTTCGGCGGCGCCGCCGATCTGGCAATGCGAATCCTGCGGACCCCACTGAGCCCGGAGATCAGCTTCAGCGACGATCCCCTGCGGATGATGCGGGCCGCCCGTTTCATTGCCGGCCATCACCTGCAGCCGGTCCCGGAGTTGGTCGAGGCTGTGCATTCGATGCACTCTCGGTTGTCCATCGTCTCGGCCGAGCGGATCCGTGATGAACTCGACAAGCTGCTCATGGTCGACCATCCAGCGGCGGGGTTGTTCTTCCTGGTCGAGACCGGTCTGGCCGACGAGTTCCTGCCCGAACTATCGGGCATGCGTCTCGAGCAGGATCCGATCCATCGCCACAAGGACGTCTTGACCCATACGATCGCCGTGGTCGAGAACGTGACACGAGATTTCCCGGGCGACTTCGATTTCCGCCGGACCCGTCTCGCAGCGCTGATGCACGATGTCGGCAAGCCGCGAACCCGCGGCTATGTCAAGGGCAAGGGCGTCACCTTTCATCACCATGAATTGGTCGGCGCGCGAATGACCAGAACCCGACTCCAGGCCCTGCGCTACAGCAACGATGACGTGGACGCGATCACGGACCTCGTCGCCCTACACCTCCGATTCCACGGCTACGAGGCCGGGTGGACCGACTCGGCAGTACGGCGCTACGTGGTCGACGCCGGCGAACAGTTGGCGGAGTTGAACGTGCTGACCCGGTGCGACTGCACGACCCGCAACGAGAAGAAGGCATTGATGCTCAGTCGTCGGATGGACGAGTTGGAGCTCCGGATCGCCGAACTCCAGGCCAACGAGGAGCTCAAGTCGATCCGTCCCGAGATGGACGGAGGTCAGGTGATGGCCCACCTCGGGTTGGCCCCCGGCCGCGAGGTCGGTGCCGCGATGAAATTCCTGCTCGAGGTGCGGATGGACGAAGGGCTACTGGGAGACGACGAGATCCGCTCGCGGCTCGATGAATGGTGGTCGCTCCAACCCTGATTGATTGGCGTCGTTTGCTCGATGGTTGCTTGTGTTCAACCAACCACGTATAGTGGCGAAGGGCAGCGAGGCGGGTGTTCTGTTGGGAAATGACGACGATCGATCAGGTGTGGTGACGTTCATCCGTTGGTTGCCAACTCGCGTTGTCGTCATCGTCGGTGTGGCGATGTGCCTTGCGCTCAACCTGGTCGAGATCAGTCGTCACGGCTTGGACGCGGATAACTGGGGCATGTTGGCCGACATGTCCGAGGTGATCCTGCCATTGCTGGCGGCGGTGCTCCTCGCCAAGCGAGGACTCGCGCCCATGGCTGGTGGCGAAGCCGATGAGCTTGATTCGTCCGAACCCGGAGCGCGGTCACTGCCCGACTCACCGCCGCGTTTCGACATGGGCGTCGACCCCGTCCGTGGCGGTCCGGTCGCCGGTGACACGATCGGCAGGAGGCAGGGCTGGCTGTGGCTGTCGGCGGGCGCCCTCGCGTGGGCTTGCGGGCAGATCTCGTGGGTGGTTCTCCAGTTCGGGTTCGGGAAGGACCCAACGGTGTCCGTCTCGTCCGTTGCTTTCGTTGGTTGGTCCCTTTTCACCGCAACCGGGCTGATCAAGATCGGCGGGTTGTCCAAGTCCGCCGCAGCGGTTCGGCCGATGGTTGGTGAGGCCATCCTCTTGGCGATGGCGATCGGGTTCTTGGTCTGGGAACTTGCGCTCGCCCGCGACATCACCAACGAGAGCAATTTCACGGTCGTGCTCCTGGCCGCCGTGCCCATCAGCACATCGTTCGTGATCGCGATCGCGCTGCTGTTGTCGGCGCACGAACGCTCGGCGGTGCTCGGCATCGTCGCGCTCGCAGGCACAGTGTTGGTTCTTGGCGATTCGTTCCTGACAGTCGAGTTCGCCGACGGAGCGAGTCTGTACGCCGTTGCGCACCTGTTGTACCTCACGACATTCGCCTTGATCGCCATCGCGTCGGTTCTTCCGCACCATCCACGTCCGAACCAGGCACGATCCGGACCGCTTCGGATCTGCCTGGTCTACGTGCCACTCACCTTCGCGTTGTGGGTCGCGACCTGGCACTTCCTGATCGATTCCCGTCCGGCGACGATCGTGAGCATCGGCATCGCTGCCCTCGTCGGAGTCCTGCTGCTCGGAACACAGGTCGCCCATTGGCGGCATTCCCAGGAGCTGTCGGGCCAACTCGACACCAACGTCGAGCGACTCGAGACCACAGAGAGTCAACTTCGCGAGCTTCTCGACGATCTGCCCGAAGCCGTCGTCGTCGTGGCCGCTGATGGTTCTATCAGAGACCTCAATGCCCACACGCTGGAGATCACCGGTCGAACCCACGCCGATCTGATCGGGCAGCCGTTCCTGGTGTTGGTCCGTGAGCAGAATCGGCGAAACCTCTATCGAACATGGCGGCAGCTGATCGAACTCGATCCACTGGCCAACCCGGTGTTCGCGCTCCTTCACGCCGATGGCTCCGAGGTGATGGTCGAGGCCGATGTGCGGACGCCGATCGTGAATCTCAATCGTGTCGTCGTGACGTTGCGTGACATCACCAACCGACTTGAAGCCGCCAGCGCGTTGGAACAGGCCCAGACACGGTTCGGTCTCGCCTTTCGATCGGCGCCGACGGGAATGGCGATGGCTTCGGCCGACTCCTTCACCTTGATCGACGTGAACGACGCACTCGCGCAGATGCTGGGCTACGCCCGCGACGAGTTGATCGGTCGGCCGATCAGCAGCCTGACCCATTCCGACGACCTGGTTTCCGGGCGGGCGCGCGACGGCGACGTCCGGTTCGTTCGCAACGACGGTCAGATCGTGTGGGCACACACGTCGGTCGGGATGATGACCGACACCGAGGGCCGCGACATCGCGATCATGCACGTCCAGGACATCACCGATCAGCGACAGGCAGCGGCGCACCTGCAGTGGGCCGCCAGCCACGACGAGCTCACGGGCCTGCCGAACCGCACCCACTTCCTCGAGCAACTTCGTCGCCGACTCGATGGCGCCGAACTCGGATCGATCGCTGTGCTGTTCATCGACCTCGACAACTTCAAGGTGGTCAATGACAGTCTCGGGCACGCGATCGGCGACGAGTTGCTGCGCGGCATGAGCGAACGGTTGCGATCAGTTGTTCGTGATCGAGACATGCTCGGACGGTTCGGAGGCGACGAGTTCATTGTTCTGCTCGACGGTCTACACATGGACATGACGCCTGCCGACGTGGCGGAACGGCTTCGCCAGGAAATGGCTCGACCGCTCGTCGTCGACGACACAGAGTTGTACGTGACGGGCAGCATCGGGATCGCGTACGCCGACCGGATCGGGGTGACGGCCGATGAGCTGCTCCGCGACGCAGACGCTGCGATGTACCGTGCCAAGACTCGCGGTCGTGACTGCGTCGAGGCATTCGCACCCGGTGCCCACGAGACGTCGGTGCTTGCGTTGCGAACCGCGAGCGAACTTCGCCATGGACTCGAGCGGGGCGAGATCGTCCCCTACTACCAGCCGATCGTTGATCTCGCTTCAGGCCAGCTGACCGGTTTCGAGGTTCTCGCTCGGTGGCGTCATCCTGATCGCGGCCTGCTCGGTCCCGACCAGTTCCTGCCGATGGCCGAAGAGACTGGCTTGATCACGGAACTCGGGGCGTCGATCCTGCGGGCATCGTTGGCGCAACTCGGATTGTGGCAGGCCAATGTCCCATCGTTGGCCGACGTTTCGATCTCGGTCAACGTGTCGGTCCGCCAACTCGTCGATTCGCGGTTCCATACCGTGGTGGCCGAGGCACTCGCCGAAACGGGTGTACTCGCCGACTCGCTGTGGCTGGAGATCACCGAGACCGCGCTGATGAGCGATGTCAAGGCGGCAACCATCGCGCTGCGGAACCTGCGCAGCCTCGGCTTGCATCTGTCTGTCGACGACTTCGGCACCGGGTACTCGTCGCTCACGTATCTGAAGCGGTTCCCGGTCGAGGCGATCAAGGTCGACCGGCAGTTCGTGAAGGGCCTCGGCATCGTTCAAGAGGACACCACGATCGTCGAGGCAGTGGTCAACCTCGGCCGTTCGCTCGGGCTGATGGTGGTCGCCGAGGGTGTCGAGACACCGCTGCAGCTGACACGGCTGCGCGAGACAGGCTGCGATCGAGCCCAGGGCTACCTGTTCGGGCGGCCTCGACCAGCGGCGTTGATCGAGGCCGAGCGCTCCGGCGCCACGAACTGACCGGTGTTTGCGAACTGCCCGGTGTTTGCGAACTGACCGGTGTTTGCGAACTGCCCGGTGTTTGCGAACTGAATGGCTCGATCGCACAAAAGTGTTCGGTTGAGACATTCAGTTTGCGGTTCTCGGCGTCGGGAACGGCTAGCGCCGGCCACCGAGTGGCAGCACGCGCAGGAGATGGTGCCATCGGCAACTGGTGCACGCCTCGACTACGTAGGCATCGAGGTCGTCGGAGCGGGTGTCGAGTTGGGCCATGTCTGCCTTGGTCGCGACGCACCGGCCGTGCTTGGGCAGTCGGGGACCGAACACGTAGGTGACAAGCGTCAGGTTGACCTCGGCGCAGATCGGGCACACGACGCTGCTCGGCGTGCCGACGTTTTTGGCGGCGCGGATGAGTTCGGGGTGAGCATCGCAGATCTGTTCCCGGCGCAACCGGCCGCGGCGGTACTCGTTGACCAATGCCAGCCGCTCGAGCCGGTGATCGACGACTGCCCGGCCACCGCGGGGTCCGCTACTGCGAAACGTTTCGACCGAGAACGACATTGGTGAGAGGTTACCGAACGCATCGGCGGCTCATCCGCGCATCGGGTGCGCACACGGAGCACACTTGAAGGGTGGCAGCAGTCGTACGTTATGGAACATCGGTCGCCGACGACGCAGAATTGCGCCTGTGCGGTGATGTCGCCGGCAAGCGAGTGATCGAACTCGGTATCAGCGCCCCCAGCAATGCTGTTGCGCTTGCAGGGGCCGGCGCACGAGCACTCGCCGTCGACCCGTCGTCGGATCGGATCGCGTTGTTGCGGCGACAGGCCGAGGAAGCCGAGGTGACGGTTCAGTGCAACCAGGCAGAAGTCGCCGACCTCGGCTTCGTCACCAGCGCATCAATCGACCTTGTTGTCGCGTCGCACAGTCTGCATGATGTCGACGATCTGGCTCGTCTCCTGCGCCAGATCCACCGGGTCCTGCGGCCGGAGGCACCGTTCATCATGGCGGGGCCGCATCCCATCGCCAAGATGCTCCAGACCGTCGCCGGCGAGCAGGTCGTCCGCGAACCATACGGGGCCGGATCAGTCGGCTCGATCAGTGAGCTCTTCATGGCCATGCAGCGCACCAATTTTCGGATCGACGTGATGCACGAGTTGCAGCCGACCAATGTGCGCCACCCGCTGACGCCGACAGTGTTGGTGATCCGGGCCCGCAAGCTGGGCGTCTGATCTTCACTGCTGTACTTCGCCGGGGTATTCGCCGGGGTATCTTCGCCGGAGTGGACGCCTATCGAATTTCGTTCGAAGCCGAGGTCTGGGAACACATCGGCCCGACGTCCTGGTACTTCCTCAGCCTGCACGAGTCCGACGCCGACGACATCGAGGCGATGTTCGGCCATCGTGCCGCGGGGTTCGGATCGATCCGGGTCGAAGTGACGATCGGGGCGACACAATGGGCCACCTCGCTTTTCCCGGATAACAAGCGCGGAACCTACATCCTCCCCCTGAAGAAGGCGGTGCGCTCCGCCGAGGGTCTTTCGGTGGGCTCGACGACAAGGGTCCAACTCGAGGTTGTCCAAGCCTGATTGGCGCGTGTTCGCGAGCCTGCTCAGAAGGGGCTGAAACCCATCCGGTTGCGGATTCCGACCATCTCACCGACGTGGGCGTGGCCGTGGCCGATGCATTCCCACTGGATCAGCCAACTCACCGGCTTGTCGTTCCACATCGCGTGCAGCCAATCCATCGCGCCATCGGCGGGGATCCCAGCTCGGTGCTCGAGTCGGTAGCTGTTCGACGGAACGGAATCGAGGGCGAGCGTGCTGAGGTTCTCGATCCACTCGGCAGTGCGGGCATTCACCTCGTGGACATAGTCGGCCAACCGGGTCAGATCGAGAGCCTCGGTGACCCGGCGGTCCTCGGACTCGGTCAGTCCGGCGGCGGGGGCGAAGTCGGTAAGGCCCAAGGCGTCTCGATGACGAGTGAGCAGTGGCTCGTGATTTCGAACAGCAGTGTTCAGGGCGAGGTCCTGGTGATAGGTCATGTGAAAGAGCAGCCATGCGATCGATGGCCCGGTGTCGTCGAGTTCACCCCTCCAGAAGTCGACCGGCACATGCTTGCCGATCGCGTTGTCGAACCGGGCGGTCACGAAGGCATGGTCGCTGGCAATCCAGTCACGAAGATCCACATCTCGAACTCTCTCATACGCAGGACGAAGGCTTTGCAATAGCACCCGCCCGTCACTGCGAAAGTCCCGGTCAGATCGCCCATCCTGGTGATCACCGAAGCCGATCCGAGCCTTGCAGTCCAGTAGTCCTGCTGGGATGGTCAGGGCCGCTTGGAGACCGAGTGCGTGCCAACGCGGCGCCAGGTCACGTGCGCCTCATCCGTGACGAACGCCTGGAGCTGGAGGCGGCGGGAATCGGACCCGCTTACGGGGCTTTGCAATAGCCTGCCGGGATGAGCGTGATCGGAACGGTGGGCGATCTCGTCGAGGACATCGTCGTCAGGCTCGCGGGCCCGGTCAATGCTGCCGCCGACACCGAAGCAATGGTTGTGCGCCGTCGTGGCGGGAGCGCCGCGAACATGGCCGTCGCCGTGGCGCGCGCCGGGCATCCGGCTCGGTTCATCGGCCAACTCGGCGACGATCGACCGAGTTCGGGCCTGGTCGCGACGCTGCGTGGCGAAGGTGTTGATGTCGTTGGTCACGTCGGCGGGCGGACCGGCACGATCGTGGTCCTGGTCGACCATCGCGGCGAGCGCACGATGCTGACCGACCGCGGCTCGTGCGCCGCTCTCGACCATCCGGATCCTTCGTGGCTGGATGGTTTGGCCACGCTGCATGTTCCGGTGTATTCGCTGGTCGGTGAACCCCTGGCCGGAACGGCGACGACGCTCATCAGGTGGGCGCACCGGCGTGGGATCACGGTGTCGATCGACGCATCATCATCATCGGTGATCGAACGGTTCGGTGTCGACGCCATGATCGCCCTGTTGCGCAACGCGCGACCATCGGTGCTGCTGTGCAACGAGATGGAGGCCGCCACGCTCGGCCGATCGATCGACCCCGGTCCGCTCGATGACCGGATCACCGTCGTGAAACGTGGCGCCGATCCGGCAATCGTGCTCCAAGCGGGCACGGAACCGGTCCACGTTCCAGCACTGTCCATCGACCGCGTGCGCGACACCACGGGTGCGGGTGATGCGTTTGCAGCCGGCTTCCTGATCGCATTGGCCGCCGGCTGCTCGGCCGTCGACGCGGCAACCTGTGGGCACGAGACCGCAGCCACCGCAATTCGGGCAGCGTCCGAGGGAGCTTGACCGATGGGACGACCGACCGTGCTCTACGGAGCCCCGGTCAGATCGACGACTTCGAACGCGAGCAGTTCGGCCTGGGTCGACACCGGCTTGCTCGCGGGTCCGGCAGCAGCGTGCTGGTTCGAGAACTGCTGGCTGCCCATCCAATTGTCGAACGAGGCTTCGTCGGCCCAGCGGGTCACGACGAAGTACTTCGTCGAACCGTCCGTTGGCCGAAGCAGCTCGAAACCTTCGAAGCCGGGCATCTTGTCGACCTCTGCGGCACGGGCCGCGAAGCGCTTCTCCAACTCGGGGCCGGCCTGTGGTGGGACGCTGATCGCGTTGATCTTGATGATGGTCATTCCCAACCCTGTCATACCCATCTGAGACTCTTGGCCCATGGCAACCGATTCGCCGCTACACTCGCCCGGTCATATTCACCCTGCCCCGATTGCGGGGCCCCGAGCCGCTGTAGGAAGCGTCCGGGTCCGAAGGG
>JANOEM010000308.1:0-1631 GCA_031413195.1 Actinomycetes bacterium | reverse complement strand
CTCGGTGTTCCGGAGCGATCGCATGATCAGTCGGGTATCCAACTCGGTGGCCGCGACGATGGCGTCTTTCACCCGTTGATGCACCGGCGCCTCGCGGGTCGCGATGAAGCGCGAATTCGGTGCCCTCGGCCTGGAAGATGGTCGGGTCCGGCCAGAACGAGATGGTCGTACCGCTGGTGCGACCATCGGCCGGAGACGCTCCGGCGATCTCCATCGAACCCTGCGGCTTGCCACCGTCTGCGTACACCTGTCGATAGTGATGACCATCGCGATCGACTTCGACGATCAAGCGTTCGCTGAGTGCGTTGACCACGCTGACCCCGACACCGTGCAAACCACCGGAAACCTTGTACCCCTCGCCGCCGAACTTTCCGCCGGCGTGCAAGACCGTGAGCACGACCTCGGCCGCACTCTTGCCTTTGTGCGGGCCCGACGGATACGGATCAACCGGGATACCGCGACCGTCGTCGTCGACGCGGCAACCCCCGTCGGTGAGCATCGTGATAGTGATCGTCGAGCAGAACCCGGCCATTGCCTCGTCGACGGCGTTGTCGACGACTTCCCAGATCAGGTGATGCAACCCGGCAAGACCTGTCGAACCGATGTACATGCCTGGCCGCTTGCGAACGGGATCGAGGCCCTCAAGAACCTGGATGTCCTTCGCGCCGTAATCCGACGTCGGCTGCGACATGTCCGGATGGCCGGCGGGGCTTGCAGGTGTCGGCATCCCCGAAGGGTTGTTGCCGGGTGGAGTGTCAGTGAGCGACACGGGAACCTCGGTATCTCAATGGGTCAATCGCTGATGAGAGCGACACATGGCGGTTGTCCGGGTGCTCTCCGACGGAGGCGCACCAACACCACGATCAGGCGCTGGCTTCCCCTACAGAAAAGCTGTGATCGCAATGGGTGACAGCCTACCAAATAGGTATGACACAGATGTGATTCCTGAGATGTTCCGTCCGACTCATTTTCTGGCACGGAAACGGCCTAAAAACGCCCTCTCAGCGGGGTTTCACGCGAATATCGAACCGTGATACCTCTAAACCGGCTACGGACCGCAGACGATCGATCACCTCGTGCTCGAGGAACCGAAGCTGGGTAGCCCATCCTGGCTCGTCGACTTCGACCAACAGCTTGCCACCATCGAGCTTCACGGGCCGAGCGTGATCGGCCACTGTCTGGCCGACAGCATCGGTCCAGCGGCTGAACAACGATCCCATCGAGCGGGCATCCCCCACTGCTCCTTGTCCGCCACGAAGGCTGCGAACAACGCCGTCGAGGCTGTCGTGCAGCGGCACCGGATCGAACCGACTCGACCCCGATCTCGACCCTGATCTCGACCCTGGGTTCGCTGCTGGAGAACTCACGACATCACCGTACCCTCAACGATCCGCAACACCCGGTCGGGATGAGCGTCTGCGGGAAGGCTCGCCGCGGTGGTGATCACGACCTGCCCCAGCGGCAGGTGGCCGAGCAGAGCCGTCGCTCGCGACGGATCGAGTTCACTGAGGACGTCGTCGAGGACCAGGATCGGCGGCGTGCCGACCTTGTCGGTGATCAGTCGATGGGTCGCGAGTCGCAGTGCGAGCGCGAGGCACCGCTGCTCGCCTTGCGAAGCATGAGTCCGCGCC
>JANOEM010000307.1:0-4092 GCA_031413195.1 Actinomycetes bacterium | reverse complement strand
ACTTCATCATCCTGGCGAGGATCACGGTCGGGAACTGATCGAGCGAGTTGTTGTAGCTCAAGACGCTGTCGTTGTAGAACTGGCGAGCGTAAGCAACGCGTCCTTCAGTCGCGGTGAGCTCTTCCTGCAAGGCGAGGAAGTTGGTGTTGGCCTTGAGGTCCGGGTATGCCTCGCTGAGGGCAAAGACCTGTCGCAAAGCACCGGTCAGCGCCGTGTCGGCCACGGCCTGCGCGCCCGGGTTGGATGGTGCGGCAATGGCCGCATTGCGGGCCCGAACGACTGCGTCGAGGGTCTCCCTCTCGTGAGAGGCATAGGCCTTCACCGTCTCGACCAGGTTGGGGACGAGGTCGATTCGGCGCTTCAGTTGGACGTCGATCTGGGCCCAGGCGTTCTCGACCTGGTTCCGGCGCCGAATCAGGCGGTTGTACAAGACGACGACGATGATCCCGAGCAGCACGATGATGCCGAGAATGATCAAGAGAGGAACCATGGTTCTCCTTTCCGAGCGATGCGAATGGATGCGCGAGCCTTGATCAGCCGAGATCACACCCCGACTGACTTGGCCATCATACGGTGGCGCATGCGCTGCCAACGTGACACCACACGCTCGCGTCGCCCGGCAGCGGATGCTCTTGAGTCGTCGGATGTAGCGAGTTCCTCGTAGATCTCTGCGTATCGGCGCGCCAACGTGGTCATGCTGAAATCCTCGGCCCGCTCACATCCGGCCGCGCGCAAACGGTCTGCAAGGCCAGGTTCGTCGAGTACACGAAGGATCGCTCCGGCGAGCTGCTCGGAGTCGCCGGGTTCGCACAACAGCGCATCGAGGTCGTGGGTGGCGACGTTGCGGTAGCCGGCGAGCGAGCTTGCGACAACTGGCGTGCCGGCGGCCATCGCTTCGATCAGGACCACGCCGAACGACTCGCCATGTAGGGACGGAGCACAGAACAACGATGCTGCACGAAGGGAGTCGATCTTGTCGTCGTCGCTCAAACGCCCGAGCCACTCGACGCGCGGATCGTCCCCAGCCAGTTCGCGGAGACGGTTGGTATCGGGGCCGTCGCTTGCGATCAACAGCCGGATGTCTGCAGGCAGATGCGCAAGCGCGGCGAGCAGGACATCGAGACCCTTGCGTTCCTCGTGGCGCCCGCAGAAGAACACCGTCCGAGGATCGATCGCCGGGCGACTCGCACTCTTGCGGTATCGATCCAACTCGACGCCATTGAACAACACCTCGTAGTCACCACCGATCGCGCCCTTGACCAGAGCCATCGCGTCCTTGGACACCGCGATCCGGCGGTCGAGATTGTCGGCAAGTTTGCGCAGCGGGCTCTCGAGGATCTTGTAACCGTTCGATTCTCCTGCAGCGTGAAAAGTGCCGACGAGCGGCGCAGGATGCAGGAACAGAGTTGTCTGGGTGGCTCCGGGGGCCAGGGGTTCGTGCAGGTGCAACACGTCGAAGTCCTCATCGCGCAGGAGGCGCATGGTGCGGAACTGTGCGATCGGGTCCGGCGCAATCGGAACAACCGAACCGTTGGATGCAGTTGGCAAGCTGTTGCCGAGCGGGCTGACGAACGTGGCCGGTGGTGGCCCGTCGCAAGGTCCGAGCACCCGAACCTCGTAGCCCATTCGGCGAAGTTCACGGGCCAACCCCATCGCTTGCTCCTGGACGCCACCTGGAATGGAGAGGCTGTACGGACAGACCATGCCGATCCGGAGCATGGGCAGACCCTACCCGATGGGCACAGCCTACCTTCGACGCCTGCCGGGGTCTGATCATTGCCGAATAGGATTCGACTGCAGATCAACCGGTTTCCTGCCTGGGAAACTGAGGACAGAGAGTCGGAGAACTCCATGGATCACGACGCAATCAAGAACGCTGAAGAGAAGGTTGCGAGCGTTCAAGCGGCGCTGGACGAAGCCCAGCGTGTCCTCCAAGCCGCTGAGAAGGCGCAACTGGTTGCCGAGCAAAGCACCAAGATGATGCGCACCGTTGCGATCGCCGCAATCGCCGGCCTGGTGGTGGTGACGTTGCTCGTCAAGCGCTCTCACCGCTTCGCGTAGGGCTGTGCGAGCTCACAGAACGATCTCGGTCGTCGGATGTCACGCCGAGGGCGAGATCGGCGATGTCATCATCGGGGGTGTGCTTGCCCCATCCGGTGACACCGTGTTCGAGATGATGCAGTCGATGGAGCGCGACCACGACGACATTCGGCGAATGCTGATCTGCGAACCGCGCGGAAGCGTTGCCCGGCACGTCAACCTCATCGTTCCGGCGAAGGCGCCGGGGTGCCACGCCGGCGCGATCATCATGGAACCGACCGAGTACCCCCCGATGTCTGGATCGAACACGATGTGCGTCGCCACGGTCTTGCTCGAAACCGGCATGGTGCCGATGGTCGAGCCGACAACCGTCTTGCGTCTCGACATGCCGGGCGGTGTTGTCGAAGTCGCCTGTGAATGCCGCGACGGCAAAGTGGTTTCGTGTGAGATCTCCAATGTCGCGTGCTTCGTCGATCGGCTCGATGCACCACTCGAGATCGCCGGATTCGGGACCGTGCAATGTTCTGTCGCATACGGCGGAATGTTCTTCGCGATCGTCGATGTGGGCGAGTTCGGCCTGTCGATCGTGCCCGAAGTGGCCCGCGAACTGGGCGAGATCGGCGAGCGGATCCGCCTTGCCGCCCGCGAGCAGTTCGACGTCGTGCATCCTCAGAACCCGGCGATTCGCGGCGTCAGCATCGTCCAACTCAACGAACCGTTCATCAGCGCGGACCAGCCGGTTCGCAACACCTGCATCGTTGCGCCAGGTCGATCTGACCGCAGCCCGACAGGGACGGGGACCTGTGCACGGATGGCCGTTCTGCATGCCAAGGGCGAGTTGGCGATCGGCGAGACCTTGATCCACGAATCGATCATCGGCAGTCGATTCGTGGGGCGAGTTCGGGCCGAGACGATGATCGAGGGAAGAGCCGCGATCCTTCCGACGGTGCGTGGACAGGCGTGGATCACCGGATTTCACACCTACGTAGTCGACCCAACGGATCCCTATCCGCAGGGCTACCGGGTGGCAGATACATGGGGTCCATCGCTGGCGATGAACCAATGAGTGCGATCGGGTCTCAGCCCGGCTCGATCCGCCGAATCAGTTCGTCGCCGTTGTTGCGCACGTTGTTGACCTGAGTCGACACCGGGTACATCGTCAGCAGTGAATCCGGTGCCGGCACCAGCATCCGGCGAAGCGCATCCAGGTCACTCGCTGCGGGATCGAGCCATTCCTGCCACCAGGCGCGACGGAGGATGACCGGCATCCGGTCGTGCACCGGTGCCATCGTATTGTTCGCCGACGTCGTGATGACCGTGCAGGTGTGGAGCCATGGTGCGTCGGCGGGCCCGGTCCTATCGCGCCACGCGCTCCAGAGACCAGCCACCGCCAATGGCTCATCGTCGACCCGATGGATGTACATCGGTTGCTTGACGGGCTTGCCCTTCGGGCCGAGCGGTCCGTCGGTGCGTGCCGCCTGCCACTCGTAGAAGCCGGTCATCGGGATGATGCAGCGGTGCTTGCGGAACACTCCCTTGAAGGCGGGCTTGTCGGCGACCGTCTCGGCACGGGCATTGATCATCGACGAGCCGATCTTGACGTCCTTGGCCCATGACGGCACGAGTCCCCAGTGGAACGCGCGCACAACGGCTTCGCCGTCACCGGGTGACACGATGGCATAGATGTCGTTCGTCGGAGCGACGTTGAAGTTGTTTGGAAGTGGTTCGACCTCCAGCGATGCCCCGAAGTACTCGGCGATCTCCGCTGCCGAATTGCTGGAGACGAAACGGCCGCACATCGCCCGCACCGTACCCGACCCGCAGCGGCGGGGCGATCACACCCAACACGCTTGTCGCTGTGCGGTCACGATAGTTTCTGATGGAGCGTCAGATTTCGCTCGATCGCCTGAAGAGAAGGGCCTGAAGAGAAGGGCCTGAAGACAAAGGCCTCAAGAGAAAGGGAAGTGTCATGACCGAGTTGGGCTTCAAGCCGTTCGATGCCGACAATCATTACTACGAGGCAACCGACGCCTTCACCCGTCACATCGACCC
>JANOEM010000306.1:0-6074 GCA_031413195.1 Actinomycetes bacterium | reverse complement strand
CCGCCCGGGGCAGCCCAACCCGAGTGCTTCCATAGCGACCGCGGTTGGCGCCAAGGCGGTTCGATATGGTGGGGAGATGGCTGACGGCTCCAAGACGGACGCGCTCAAATTCAAGGCTTCGCGCCAGTACGAGCAGCTGGAACAGTCGCGCAGGCTGGGGCCATTCGTTGCTCTGGGCAAGCGGTTCTTCGAGATCGATGGTCTCACCTATGGCGGGCTGCTCGCGATCGAACTCTTCACCACCGTCTTGCCGCTCATCATCATCGGCTACAGCTACCTCTCCGGATTTTCCGAAAACGCGAGCGTCGGCGTCATCTTCTCCCGTCAGCTCGGGCTCGACAGCGGTCAGAGCGAGGTCGTGCAATCGGCGTTCGGTACCTCGTCAGGTTTGAAATCGACCTGGACAGTCATCGGCGTGCTCGGCTTCGTGGTCTGGGGCATTCCGATGGCGCTCACGGTCGCCGGGATGTTTGCGAAGGCATGGCGACGAGAGCAGTTCAGCATCGGTCGCCGGATCTGGCGGTCCATGGTGTGGTTCCTGCTCTACCTCGTGACTCTGACGGTTCGTGAGCGCATTCTCAGCGCCGCGCATGTGGGTTGGTCCGGAAGGATTCCGTTCTTCCTGCTTTCCCTGATCCCGACCTGGGCGTTCTGGTCCCTCAGTCCGATTCTGCTGGTCAAGGACGGCGGCCGAGGTAAAAAATTCTTGATGCTGGCCGGACTTGCGGGCGTCGTCATCGACGGCTTGATCCTGGTCCCTGCCGGGCGGATCGTCTTCCCGCTCCTGCTCGACGGCTGGACGCAGTTCGGTCCGATCGGCGTCTCGATGACCATCATGACGTGGGTTGGCGTGGTCGGCATTGCATGGGTCCTGACCGCGTGTGCCAGCGCGATCGTGTGGGAGCGAAACGCTCCGCCGACAACGGTGATCGAAGCGCAGGTCGAAATGCCGGACGTGCCTGTCGAAATGCCGGACGCGCCTGTTGGGCCGCCAGCGCACACCTGATCGGCCGAGAGCTGGTCAGTTGCCCTCCAAGACGACACGCTCCTCTGGGATCAGGCGAATCGTGACCGTGACCTCCTCTAGGCCGGCAGCATCCAACTCGCGCCGCAACGAGTCGGTTTCAGGGATCGGCAGCGGGCCGGTGGCAATGATCGTCAGGTCATTCCGAATCTGAGTGACGCTGACGATCAGCCAATCGGCCTCGGTTGCCCAAAGGTTCGCAGCCCGGCCGGCGCTGGCACTTCGCGACGACTCTCGCGTCAACGAGACGGTGGCGACACCGAGCGGGATGGCAATCACTACAACCATGGCAACTACCACCCATACCGCTCGCTTTCGGTTCAGCGTGTGTTGCGCCACGAGCAATGACCGCTTGTGGACGCCGAAGATCGTCATCACGATTACACCGGTCAACAGGATCGCCGCAACGTTGGTGAGGAACAGCAGTAGTGCCCCGAACGCTTGGCCGGGTTCGCCACCCTCGAGAGTGAGTCCGACCACGGCGAGAGGCGGGACGAGTGAGATCGCAATGGCTACGCCCGGCAGGGTGTCGGAGACGTCAGCGCGGCACTGCGCAAAGGCCCCCACTGCGCCCGTAGCAATGGCTGCCAGGAGGTCGATCAGGCGAGGGTTGACGCGGCCTGCCACTTGAGAGCTCGTGTCCGCGATGACGTCGATCGGTGCCAGCAGGCCGAACAGGTAACCGACCGCGATTGCCGCCGAAGCGCCCGCCACGATCATTCCGACGCTCAGTACCAGGTTGTCTCGGTCCGAGGTCGTGATCGACAGGACCGTACCCATGATCGGGATCATCAGCGGGGCGACGATCATCGCGCCGATGACAGTCGCCGTCGAATCCGACACGACGCCGGCCGACGCAATGCATGACGAGAACACCAGGAGAATCCAGAACCGGCTCAACTTGCGTGAACGGTCCGGTTCGTCGAACAGCAGCGTTGAGCGCATCCGGTCGAGGTCTTCGGCAGAGACGGCTGGCATGTTTTCTCCTATCACGGCGAGATCAATGCCGAACACAACACGGTGGAGATCTCTGGTTGGCGACAGACCTTATGTCAGCCGAGCCTGGCCGCTGAGTGTTTCGACGAGTGGAAAGCTCGTTCGTGGCGAACACTGCTGGTCGGCGGCGAACCGGGGAACCGGCAAGGCACGCGATCTGGCAATGCTCGCTCTGGTCAAACAAATGGGAGAACTCGCGCAACCGAATCGCGGGACCTAATACCCTTCCGGCCGGGTGCGTCGGGGACTCAGGATGGACGCGTGGAAACATCTGACCTGGAAGAGATCAGCAAGGCTTCTACTTTCGGCGGCCGCTTCATCCCGAACTTGGTCGACTACGACACGGCGAGGCGAGAGTTCAGTTGGGTGGAGGCGCAGTCGTCGCTCGACGGGCTTCCAGGCGGTCGCGGCCTGAACATCGCGCACGAGGCTGTCGATCGACATGTGGCCGCCGGGCGAGGCGGCTGCACCGCTCTCCGACTGCTCGGCAAGGCGGGCGGGCGACGCGAGGTCAGCTATTCGGAACTCGCCACGCTGTCGAGCAAGTTCGCCAACTCGCTCGCTGATCTCGACGTGACCGAGGGCGATGTCGTTGCGGTCCTGTGCGGCCGCGAGCTCGACCTGTTCGTGGCTGTGCTCGGCGCGCTCAAGCACCGATGCATCGTCAGCCCGATGTTCTCGGCTTTTGGCCCGGAGCCGATCAGGTCGCGCCTCGATCTCGGCAACGCGCGGGTGCTGGTCACGACGCCTGATCTGTACGTTCGCAAGGTCGCCGCGCTCCGTGAAGCGTTGCCGAACCTCAAGACGGTGATCGTGACCGGCGACGATTCGACCCGGCCGGAGGACACGGTTGCGCTCGCACCGTTGATCGCCGCCGCTGAAGAGTCGTACGAGATCGGCCCGACCGATCCCGAGTCTCTTGCCCTGTTGCACTTCACGAGCGGCACGACGGGCACTCCCAAGGGTGCACTCCACGTTCACCAGGCCGTCGTTGCGCACGCTGTGACCGGGCGCCTCGCGTTGGATCTCCACGACGGCGATGTGTTCTGGTGTACGGCCGATCCCGGCTGGGTCACGGGGACCTCGTATGGCATCATCTCGCCGTTGGTTTGCGGCGTCACGATCGTGGTCGACGAGGCCGAGATCGATCCGGCTCGCTGGTACGGAATCCTGGCCGACGAAGGCGTGAACGTCTGGTACACCGCGCCGACTGCGGTTCGAATGCTGATGCGCGCCGGCGCCGATGTCGTCAACATCGATCGTCCCCGGCCTCTTCTTCGCTTGGCTGCAAGCGTCGGCGAACCTCTTCCGGCAGAGGCGGTGCTGTGGGGGCAATCCGTGCTCGGCGTGCCGTTCCACGACAACTGGTGGCAGACCGAGACCGGCGGCATCATGGTCGCGAACTATCTGGCGATGCCGATCCGTCCGGGTTCGATGGGCCGTCCGCTCCCCGGCATCGACGCGACGCTTGTTCGTTGCGATGCCGACGGCAAGCCGCTGCGCGAAGGCGACGGCAAGGTGACCCTGCTGGAAGGAGCGGCCGAAGGCATGCTCGCCCTGCGCGCGGGGTGGCCATCGATGTTCCGTGGCTACCTCAACGCCCCCAAACGGTACGAGGACTGTTTCGCATTCGCCGAAAATGGCAGGTGGTATCTGACGGGCGATCTGGTGCGCCGTGATGCCGATGGCTTCTTTTGGTTCGTCGCCCGCGCCGACGATGTCATCAAGACGTCCGGCCATCTCGTCGGGCCGCACGAGGTAGAGACGGTTCTCCGGGAACACCCCGCAGTAGTCGATGCCGGTGTATTCGGTGTACCGGATCCGGTCGCCGGTGCGCTTGTCCATGCGGTGATCGTGTTGCGGCCGGGAGTCGTCTTCGAAGACTCGGTTCGACGCTCGGTACTCGCCCATGCGCGGTCGCGTCTGGGAGCGGCCGTAGCGCCGAGGCACATTGCCGTTGCCGACGAACTCCCCAAAACCAGGAGCGGCAAGCTGATGCGCCGCGTGTTGAGGGCGCGCGAGCTCGGCCTTCCGGAGGGCGATACATCAACACTCGAAACGGGGGCGACGCCATGAGCAAACGTGTCGGAGTCAAAGGAACCGGGCGAGAGCAGCCTGCAGATGCACGGTTGGCGCTTTTCCGGATGATGCTGCTGATCCGACGTTTCGAGGAACGATGCGCGCAGCTGTACTCGGAGGCGAAGATTCGTGGCTTCATGCATCTCTACATCGGGGAGGAAGCCGTCGTCACGGGTGTTTGCGCGGCGCTCGAAGCAGATGACAACGTCGTCGCCACATATCGCGAGCACGGTCACGCTATAGCGCACGGAGTCGAGCCACGACTTGTCATGGCGGAGATGTTCGGGCGGGTGGAAGGTTGCAGCCACGGCCGGGGCGGGTCGATGCATCTGTTCGATACCTCGCATCGTTTCTTCGGCGGTAACGCCATCGTCGCCGGCGGTCTGCCGATCGCTGTCGGTCTGGCGCTTGCCGATCACCTCCGTGGCGACCGACGGATCACGGTGTGCTTCTTCGGTGAGGGGGCAGTGGCAGAGGGCGAATTCCACGAGTGCATGAACCTCGCTGCGCTGTGGCGGTTGCCGATCGTCTTTTGTTGTGAGAACAACCTGTACGCAATGGGCACCGCGCTCGAACGTTCCGAGAGCGACACCGATCTCTCGATCAAGGCCGCTAGCTACAACGTTGCCGCATGGTCGGTTGACGGGATGGACGTGGTCGCTGTGAAGAGTGCGATGGATCGTGCGGTCCTGTCGACGCGTGGCGGAGGTGGCCCCGTCTTCCTCGAGTGCCGCACCTATCGGTACCGGGCCCATTCGATGTATGACCCCGAGCTGTACCGCGACAAGGACGAGGTCGCCAAGTGGCGAGAACGCGACCCGATCGACCTGTTGACGAACACACTTCGCAACGAGGCAGTCGTTGACGACGATGGCCTTTCGGTGATGGAGGCAGACATTGCAGCCAAGATCGAGGCGTCCATCAGCTTCGCCGATGCGGGCACCCTGGAGCCGATCGAGCACTTGACGCTCCATCTCTATTCGGAGCCGCTCCGATGACAACCATGACATGCCGCGACGCGATGCGCGAAGCCATCCGGGCAGCAATGATCGCGGACGAACGGGTCTTCATGATGGGAGAAGACATCGGCGCGTACGGCGGCTGCTTCGCCGTGACAAAGGGGTTGCTGGAGGAATTCGGTCCAAAGCGAATCCGAGACACGCCGTTGTCGGAGTCAGCGTTCGTCGGCGCGGGAATCGGCGCGGCGATGAACGGCATGCGGCCGATCGTCGAGATTATGACGGTGAACTTCAGCCTGCTTGCTCTTGACCAGATCATGAACAACGCCGCGACTCTGCGCCACATGTCGGGTGGCCAGGTCGGTGTGCCGTTGGTCATTCGGATGACCACCGGTGGCGGACGACAACTCGCTGCCCAACATTCGCACAGCCTGGAAGGATGGTATGCGCACATCCCCGGCTTGAAGGTGCTGGTGCCGGCGACCGTCGATGACTTCCGCTCCATGCTGCAACCGGCACTCGACGATCCGGATCCTGTCTTGATCTTCGAACACGCCCTGCTCTACAACCAAGAGGGCGAGTTGGGCGAGGAACCCATTGCACCGGTGGACAGGGCCGTGGTGCGCCGCGCTGGTGGCGACCTCACGATCATCACGTACGGCGGATCTTTGCAGAAGGCGTTGGACTCAGCAGAAGCGTTGAGCGCAGAGGGCATCGAGTCCGAGGTGGTTGACCTGCGCAGCCTGCGGCCACTGGACGATGAGACGTACCTCGCCAGCGTGCGCCGTACGCACCGGGTGCTCGTGGTCGACGAGGGTTGGCGGTCGGGAAGCATCTCGGCCGAGATCAGTTCGCGGATCTCCGAGGCAGCGTTCTTCGAACTCGATGCGCCGGTGGGTCGGGTGTGCAGCGTCGAAGTGCCGATGCCCTACGCCAAGCAACTCGACGATGCTCCCCTCGTCCATGTCGGCACCGAGGGCAGGCATCATGAACGGCACACGGATGTCGGCGGACGT
>JANOEM010000305.1:0-10963 GCA_031413195.1 Actinomycetes bacterium | reverse complement strand
CTTGAGCGCTGCCGCCTCAGCACGCTTTGCCCGGGTTGCTGCGGCCTCGTACTGAGCAGTGCCCGCGTCCCTGATTTCAATGGCCTTCGAAAGAGCTTGCCTATACCTCGTTCTCGTGTAGGTGCTCGGCGTGCCAATGTGAACCTTCTTGGTCAAGTTCGTCTTTCCAAACCTCGGTACGGCGACAGACAGCACGGCAGAGAGTGCTTCGGTGCCAGGCTTGCCCACGAGGATTGGCCCAGAAATGCCGACGGGCAAGGCGGATGCCTTGCTCAAGTTGGGCTCGCGACGAAGCGAGACCGGAGCGGGCATTGTGGCGATACGGTGAAGAAGATCTCGCGTGGCTGCCTCTAGTGCCTTCTGTGGCCCCAAGTCTCCGTCCGAGAAGTACTTGGTTCCCTGATAGCGCACTTGCCAACCGCGCGTGGACTTCGAGTCAAGGCGCTGGCCGGTTTCGTGGTCGGCCGGATCATGGACTTGTCATCGATGCGCATTGCCTTGAACCGAATGGTCGAGGTCTGTGGGAGCCAGACCTCGCATCGCTTGACGTGGTTGCCGAGACCGTCGAAGCGGATCGTCTCTGATCCACCCTCTTCGAATCCGACATTGGTGGGGTCGACCGGGTCGAGCACGAACGCGCTGACGTTGGTCGCCGCAACGTCGATCGGATCAGCATCGTCGACGATCAGTTGGAATACCTGGGGCCGAGTTTCGGTGCCCAACCTGCGAAAGCTGGTCGCGGCGAGATCGATCTCGATCGTGGAACTCGTCGTCTCGAATGTCAGCCGCACCCCGGACGCCATCGCCACCATGCCGTCGAGGAACGGATCGGCGATCTGGGGCCGGGTCCATGCCGGCAGCCTTCGAGGGCTGATCCCAGCGTCGGAACGGTCGAGGTCGAGCGCTCCGACGAACTCGATCGGGCCGTCTTCCAGATCTACCGATTGCATCGGAGCATCATGTCAGATGATCTCGATCTCCGACACGATCTCACGGTGCTGCGGCTCGAATCCGAAGCTTCGGTAGAGCCGACTTGCTCCGGTCGGGCTGTCCGTATCGACTCCGATCGAGGCATGGCTGAAACCCGCTTCGGCGAAGGCATTGAGCGAATGCGCGATCAAGGACGACGCGATGCCGCGGCCCCGCCATTCGCGCAACGTGCCGAGATTGTCGATCCATCCGTCACGCCGCCCGAGAAGCTCCTCGTCGGCGGGATAGTGCTTGTTCAGGCAATGGCCGATCAACGCGCCGGTTGCCGAATCGGTTGCTGCGAAGCTCAGGTCGAGCCGGCTTCCGAATCCGTTGACCCCACTTCCCCAATCCTCGGCACTGATCGGAATCGACCCCCAGTGGTCGGCGAACGAAGCGTTCTTGACGTGGCGCAGTTCCTCGTCGCGATCGTCCGGCCAGGGGATGATCGTGACGCCAGAAGGGCTGCTCGCCGGCGGAGGGGCTTCGAGGGCGAGCAGCAGTTCCTCGAACCAGCGGACCGGCACGAAACCGAGTCGGGAGACCAGTCGCTGCAAATCCGCGATCTGTTCATAGGCGTAGGTGCGGACGAACTTGGGCAGGTCGTTGTCGATTCCGCGCAGGCGGTTGGATGCCTGCTCGACTCCCCATGTCATCAGTTGCGTCCCGATGCCCGTGCCTCGGTGTAGCGGATCGACGTTGCCATCCAGGACTGCCCGTTCGAGCCATGCCCCCGATGGTGTGTGGCGGATGAGGATCCAGCCGACGATTTCGGTGTCGACGATCGCGATGCGGCAGTCCCTGGCGAGATCGACCGTAGGGTCGTCCAGTTCCTCGAGGAACTCGTCGGGCTGAAGGATCCGAGGGACGCCATCGAATGACTCCGAACGGTTGATCAGCGATGTGATCCGGTCCGAATCGTCAAGGGTCGGTATGGCGAGCTGAACCTCGGACATGAGCCGACGTTAGACCAGCCTCGCATTCGCTCAACGATGGTTTTCGTGTCGTGACTCTCCGACCGGGTCACTCCTGGCGGTCACTCCTGGCGGTCACTCCTGGCTGTCACTCCTTTCGGCAGTCCTCGCCGGGCGGAGGTAGACGAACCAGTAGGTCAGCCCGACCAGCACTGCTCCGCCGACGATGTTCCCCAACGTCACGGGTATCAGGTTCCGAAACACGAATCGCTGCCATGTGATCGAACTGAACTCGTCGGACGATGTCGATGTTTGCACCCAGAACTCGGCCCGCGCGAGCAATCGCTCGAACAACGCGGCCGGAACGAAGTACATGTTGGCGACGCTGTGTTCGAAGCCCACCGCGACGAATGCAGCAACAGGCGGAACGACCGCGAGCACCTTGTCGGTCACTGATCGTGCCGACATCGACATCCAGACAGCGAGGCACACCAGGGAGTTGGCAAGGATTCCGGAGACGAACGCATCGGCGGCGGACAGGCTCGTCTTCGCTACACCGATCTCGAGAGTTCGCAATCCGACCGAGCCGCCCCCCGCTTCGAGCCGTCGCGAGAGCACCACGAGCATCGCAGTCGCCGTTGCCCCGACTGCATTTCCGATGTAGACGATTCCCCAGTTGCGCAGCAGTCGGACCAATCTGACCCGCCGGCTAGCGAACGCCATGATCACGAGCGTGTTGCCCGTGAACAGCTCCGCTCCGCCGACGACGACCAGTACCAGCCCGAGGGCGAAGGCGACACCACCGAGCATCCGGATCGGGCCCGACGGTGAGCCTCCCCCTGCCGTGACGACCGTGAAGAACAACGCGCCGAGGGAGATGAACGCGCCCGCCAACACGGCGAGCATGAACAGCCGACCGAACTCCATCTCGGTCTTGGTGACCCCCAGTGCCTCGGCCTTGCCGGCGATTGCGGCAGGAACGAGCGCGTCGAGGTTGGGTGTCTGTGTCGGTTCGGTAGTTGCCATCACGTGCATCGTGAGCCGCCGAATTGGTCGACGGTAGGGACCATCGTCACTGGTCACGGGATACCGGTCAGGGCTTGCTGGCCAGGGCCCGCTGGTTGGGGCTCGCTGGTCAGTAGGCGTAGTTGCGAAGCAACCTCAAGGCTTCCTGTGCGTCTGGATTTGACGCTGACAGGTGGGACTCGATTGGCGCGAGTCGTCGTGCGCCGATCCGACAGAACTCACCCGCAAGTCCCACGATGCGTGCGCTCACTTCTGGCGGTCCGAAACTCCACGTGTCGCCGTTCGGCCCGATCAGTTCACAACGCAGGGGCCGTGGTTCGACACCGGCGAGCGAGAACGCGTAGGGGAACGTGCTGTGGCCGAGCCACGCGATGTGGCGGAGGCGATCCGTGTCCGGAAACTCGATGCCCAAAGGCGTGGTGATGTCCAGTCCGTGGGCCCAGTGCTCGGCCAGTCGAGTCGTGGCGAGCGTGGCAGGCTTCAACGGAGCGGCAGCCCAGCGCAGCCGTTCGTTCGGGGGTGCGCTACGCAATGCGGCTATTGATGCCCGGCGCGCAGCCTTCCAGCGTGCAAACACCTCGACCGGGATCATCCGGTCGCCGTGGACCATTGCTGCAGCGAGATCGTCGACGTTCTCCGCGCTCATTCGCCACGCCGAGCCATCGGCGCTCGAGTTGACGGTCGCGGCGACCGCCTCGTCGGATTGAGCGAGATGCAGCGCGACATCAGCCACGCTCCAGTCGGGAGCACCCGAAGGCGATGTCCACTGGTCGTCGTCCAACGAGTCGAGAATGGCCTCGAGACGTTCGTTCTCGGCTTCGAGGTCGGCGAAGATGTCCACGACGACATGCTCGCGCGTTGCCGGTGCCGTCAGAACCGCCGGAAGCCACCCTCGGAGTGTCGTCTTCTGGTCACGTCAACTGAGCACTGATCAATTCCATCAGATCGTCGTATTCGTCTACGGCAGGGAACTGGGGAAACTCGGCGACGATCGAGGGTGGGGCATGGAACAGAAAGCCGGCGTCGGCCTCGGCCAGCATCGCCGTGTCGTTATACGAATCGCCGGCCGCGACGACCCGGAAGTTCAAGCCGTGCAAGGCTTTCACGGCGTGGCGCTTCTGGTCAGCCATGCGCAGGGTGTAGTCGACGATTCGATCGTCGGTGACGACCAGGCGGTGGCAGAGCAGGGTCGGGAATCCGAGATGGCGCATCAAAGGGCGGCCGAACTGCTCGAATGTGTCGGACAGCAGCAGGACCTGGGTCTTGGCGCGCAGTTCATCGAGGAAGTCCTTCGCGCCTTCCAGCGGCGACAGACTGCTGATGACGTCTGCGATCGTCGACATCGTCAGGCCGTGCTGGCTCAGCAGCGCGAGCCGGCCCCGCATCAAGATGTCGTAATCGGGTTCGTCGCGGGTCGTTCGCCGCAGTTCGTCGATGCCCGTTCGTTCGGCAACCGCGATCCAGATCTCGGGAACGAGCACTCCCTCGAGATCGAGGGTCACGATGCTCTGGCGCTGTTCGACGGTCACGGTGCCATTGTTGACGATCGATGACGGACGTGCCAACCGTTCGGTCCGGTCATGCGCCGCTCACACGCCGGTCGGCCGGTCGGCCTCGCGCACTTTGCCACACGTCGTGTGGCAAATCGAACCGTGGCGTCGGCTCACAGACGGTGGGGCGGCCACTGCGCGCACTTTGCCACACGTCGTGTGGCAAATCGAACAGTGTCGTCAGAGCGAGCGAGCGATCGCGTTGGCGGAGTGGATCGCACCTTGGAGGTACTCGACGCTCACCGCGTCGCCGACGACATGGACCTCGATACCTGCCGCTCTGAGTTCGGTTGCGAGACTCGGCACTGCGGCTGTCTGCGACGACTTGCCGTCCGCACCGCTGAGGAAGATGTGATCGACGCTGATCCCGACCTCGTCGGCAGTGTCATCGGAGCCCGCCGTGTAACGCAGCACACGACCCTCGGTGTCGATCGACGAGACGTGCGCGCTGCGGATCAAGATGACCCCGTGCGATCGGGCCGTGGCGACTGCGGTCCATCGCCGGGGCATTGCCATGCCGAGGCCGAAGTGGGCCCCCGGTTCCAGAACCGTGACGGAGTGTCCCTTTGTCTGCAGGAAATCGGCGAGGGAGAGGCCGAGCATGTCGCCGCCGATCACTGCTATGTCGCAGCGTTCGCAGCCGGGCAAGGCGAGCGAACGGACGAGAGCAGAGGCGTCTGCGCCGTCACGCTGCACACGCAAAAGCGGAGCACCAGTCGCAATCACAACGACATCTGGTGTGAGGGCCATGACGGATGCGACGGTTGCTTCGGTAGAGAAGCGGATGTCTATTGCGGCGGAATCGGTTTCGTGCGTCAACCATTCGACGAGTGACTGGTTCGGCGAACCGCTGAGCTCGGCAAACCACGTGGAACCGCCGGGGATAGACGACCGCTCGACCACGGTGACCTGACTTCCGCGGTCGGCTGCGACCCGGGCCGTTTCCAATCCCGCCGGTCCGGCGCCGACGATCAGTACATGCCGGGGAGGGTCGGTGTCTGCCGGCGCGAGCGGAGTCGACGACTCGTGACCGAGCCCAGGATTGACCGCGCAGATCGGCGACGCGTCGAAGAAGTTCTGTTCGACACAGACGTAGCAATTGATGCATGGACGAACCGATGCCCGGCGTCCGGTGGAGATCTTGTTGACGAGGTCGGGGTCCGCCAATTGCTGGCGACCCATTGCAACGAAATCACACTCGCCCTTCGCAAGCATGTCCTCGGCAACCTCGGGTAGCAGCCGGCCGACGGCGATCACCGGCACCGTCACCACTCGCTTCACGGCAGCGGCCATGTCGCGATACTGGCCGACCTGGTCGGGCAATGGACCGAGGGTGAAGTCGCCGAACGGGTTTGACGCGTTTGCTGAGACGTGGATCGCATCGGCCCCCGCAGCTTCGGCAAGGCGGGCGGTCGCGGCGGTCTCGTCGACGGTGATGCCGTCGTCGATGCCGTACTCGCAGCCGTTGAGTCGCACCAGAATCGGGAATCCGGACCCAACCCGGTCGCGGACCGCGCGGATCACCTCGACCAGGATCCGGCTGCGGTTCTCCAATGATCCGCCGTACTCGTCATCGCGTTGGTTGTAGGCGCGCGACAAAAAGGTCGAGATCAGATAGCCGTGCGCGCCGTGCACCTCGACCGCATCGGCCCCGGCTGCCTGGACCCGGCCGGCAGCATCGGCGAACCGTCCGATGGCCCACGCGATGTCGTCGGCGGTCGCTACCCGGAACGACCCCGGCTTGCCGGCAGTAGCGGAGGCCAACTGCATCAGTTCGTCGATCGGGTTATCGGCCAGCGCACTCAGGTCCATCCGCGTCGGCGGGACCGATGGCACGAGCTGCGGTCGGCCGGCAGCCGTATCCACGCTGGCGACCTTTCCGTGGTGGACCAGTTGAACGCACAACCGGCCGCCGTTCAGATGCACGGCATCAGCGAGAGCAGCCAGACCGGGCAGGAAGCGGTCATCACTGAGTGCGGGCTGCTTGGTCGACGTCGCCCCGAGCGGCCACGCGACGGCCGCCGCGCCGGTGATCACCAATCCGCATCCGCCGGCGGCCCGAGCGGCGTAGTGGGCGATTTCGGAAGGGGTGATCATGCCCTCGTCGCAATGATTCATGTCCATCCCGGGCAGGACGACGCGGTTCGCGAGGTCGAGCGCCCCGATCCGACCCGGTGCCAAGAGGTGCGAGAAGTCATCCGGTCCGGAGTGATCGATCATGTTTCTGACGCTACGTCAGATCAGCCGAGCCGAACGCAGCGACGCAGTGGCAACACGGTGGCCGAACGCCGTCGTTGATGTGGCCGGTCGGCGTATCGAGATGCAAGAGTGTGCGCCATGGCGATCACATTCGAAGAAGCGGTAGCGCAGGTTTGCGCCGTCGGAGGCCCGTTCGAGATCGGCGATTCAGTCGTCAACGGATCGCCGCAGAGGGTCTTCGTCAAGGTCCCACCCAATCTCGCAGCGCTGTTCATGGCGGCCCCCGCTGAGTCGCCATTCATCGTCTACGAGGACGAGACGTACTCGTTCGGCCAGGTGCGCGAACTCTCAGCGGCCCTCGGCTCGGCGCTCGTCGACACCTATCGGGTCCGCAAGGGCGACAGGGTCGCGGTGGCGATGCGCAACTTCCCCGAATGGATCATCTCGTTCGCGGCAATCACGTCGATCGGTGCGGTATCGGTGTCGATGAACTCGTGGTGGACCGAGGACGAAATGGAGTTCGCCCTCGATGACTGCGGCGCAAGAGTCCTGATCGCCGACGACATCCGCCTGGATCGAGCTTCCGCCTGCTGTGACCGGCTCGGCATCAAGATGATCGCAGTGCGGACGGAAAGTCCGCCGCCGGGCGCCGACAAGTGGGCGGATGTCATGGTCGTTGGTGCAGCGATGCCCGCTGTCGCCGTTGGGCCCGATGACGACGCAACGATCCTGTACACGTCGGGCACCACCGGGCGGCCGAAGGGCGCCGTGTCCACCCATGGGGCCGTCATTCAGGCGTTGATGGCGTTCTCGTGTCGGGCTGCCGTGGAGAGGATCCGTCAGCCGTCGGAACCGACCGGCTTCCCGCCGGCGTTCATCCTGATCGTTCCGCTCTTCCACGTGACCGGCTGTGTACCGGTGATGCTCGGCTGCTTCGCGGGCGGCGTGAAGCTGGTGATCATGTACAAGTGGGATGTCGACAAGGCGCTCGAGATCATCGAGCGCGAGCACATCACGAACTTCGTCGGAGTACCCACACAGAGTTGGGACCTTGTGCAGTCTGCACGCTTCGCCGAGTTCGACACGTCCAGCTTGCGAGACATCGGTGGAGGGGGAGCACCCGCGCCGCCCGCACTGGTCGAAAAGGTTGCGGGCAGCTTCGCCAAGGGCAAGCCGACGATCGGCTACGGCATGACCGAGACCAACGCCTACGGCCCGGGGAATCGGGGACAGGACTACTGCGCCAAACCGACCAGTTCGGGGCGGGTGGTGCCGATCATGGAGATGCAGATCAGGGATACCGACGATCGTCCGCTCCCCGTTGGCGAACGCGGCGAGATCTGGTTCAAGGGCCCCAACCTGATCCGGGGCTACTGGAACAGGCCCGATGCGACCGCAGAGACACTCGTCGATGGTTGGTTGCGATCCGGCGACCTCGGCCGGCTCGACGACGAGGGTTTCATCTTCGTCGAGGATCGGGTCAAGGACATGATCCTGCGCGCCGGTGAGAACGTGTACTGCGCCGAAGTGGAGGCCGCGATCTATGAGATCGACGCTGTCCACGAGGCAGCGGTCTTCGGTGTGCCGAACGAGCGTCTGGGCGAAGAGGTCGCTGTCGCCGTGATGCTCAAAGACGGTGCGACTCTGACGGCCGACGAACTACGCGCGGCGGTCGGCAGGACACTCGCATCGTTCAAGGTCCCGACCCATGTGTTCTTCCGCTCGGAAGCTCTGCCCCGGAACGCATCGGGCAAGATGCTCAAGCGTGAGCTGCAGCGCGAGTTGGCACCGGGCTGAAGACGGCGAACTGACAGTTGTTCAGAACTGCAGCAGAGCGTTCTCGACCACTTCGGAGAGCGACGGGTGAATGTACAACTGGCCACTCGCCATCTGGTCCACGGTCTGACCGAACTTCATCCCCTGGATCAGTTGCTGGATCAGGATGCTGGCCTGGGGCCCGATGATGTGCGCGCCGAGGAGCAGACGCGATTCAGGGCAGGCGATCAGCTTGCAGAAGTGCTTCGTGTCCTCCATCGCCCAGCCGTAGGCGACGTCGCCGTAGTTCTGGAGGGCCGTCATGTAAGGGCGACCGAGGTAGCGCAGCGATTGCTCCGTCGCGCCGACCGAAGCCACCTGGGGATCGGCGAACACGGCGTGCGGGATCGGCCAGAGGTCGGCGGTGCGCAGTGAATCGGGATGGATGATGTTGTGTGCGACGGCGCGCGCTTCGGCGTTTGCGGTGTGCTTGAGTTGGTTGAAGTTTGTGATGTCGCCGAGCGCCCAAACGCCCTCGACGTTGGTTCGCAGGTACTTGTCGGTCACGACGTAGCCGTCGGGATTGACGGCGATCCCGGCTGCGCCAAGGTGCAGCGGCGCGCTGGTTGGATGGCGCCCGACGGCAACGAGCAGGGCGTCACCGCTGATGTCCCACATCCGGTCCTCACTGTGTACCTCGACCGTGATCTGGCCGTTTTCCTCGCGGACGCTGTCGACCCTGGACAGCATGTGGCACTCGAACCGCTTGGTGTAGATCTCGGTGAACCGCTCGCTGACCGACTCGTCTTCGCGCGCTAGCATTCGTCCGCCTCGGTTGATCATCACGACCCGACTGCCGAGGCTGCCGAACACATGCGCCATCTCGGTCGCGATGTATCCGCCGCCCAGGATGATCAGTCGTTCGGGCAACTCGGGCAAACGCATGATCGTGTCGCTGGTGTGATAACCGACCTGGTCGAGTCCCTTGACGTCGGGGACGACCGGGTGAGCGCCGGTTGCGATCACGATCGTCCGGCCGTTGATCTCACGCGTGGTGCCGTCGGCAGCGGTGACCTCGATCGACTTCGGTCCCGTGAAGTGGGCTTCACCGGTGAACACCGTGGTGTTCGGTAGCGATTCGCGATACATCTTGCCGTCGGGCGCGATCGGGTCGATCCGGCCGAAGACGCGATCGACGATGTCGGGCCAGCGCACAGCATTGATCTGCGAGTCGATCCCGAAGGTGCTGGAGTGGCCGATGTGGGCAGCGACGTCGGCCGCGTAGACGAACATCTTGGTCGGGATGCAGCCTCGGTTCAGGCAGGTTCCGCCGAAGATGTCCTTTTCGATGATCGCGACGCGCTTGTTGTCGAATTCGGGGGTGAGAATGCTGTTCCCGGACCCCGTGCCGATGATGATGACATCGAATTCGTTGAGCGTTCGGAGGTGGCTGCCGTCGGACATGGCCGCCAGCGTACGGTGGGGTCAGGGCTTGTCGACGCCGACGACCCACATCGCAAGAACTGGCTCCCGCCGCCGTAGGCGTGACCGAATGCCTTGCGCACGCTGTCGATCTGGTGCTCGCCGGCAATACCCATGACCTGCATCGCCGCCTCGCCGAAACGCAGCATCCCGCTCGCTCCGATCGGGTTGGTGGACAGAACGCCACCGCTGCAGTTGACCGGAAGACGACCGGTCATCTCGGTCACCCCATCTTCGACGAAGCGCCAACCCTGGTCCTTCGGTGCGAAGCCGAGGCTCTCGAGCCACATCGGCTCGAACCATGCGAACGGCACGTACATCTCGACGGCATCGATCTCGTCGATCGGCGAGGTGATGCCCGCTTTGCGCCAGAGGTCGTTGGCGCAGTCCTCGCTGGCCTGCGGGCTGACCTGGTTGCGCCCCGCGAACTGAGTCGGCTCGCTGCGCATCGCGGTGGCGTGGACCCAGGCTTTCGGACCATCGTGAGCATCGGCGACATCCTCCGCGGCGAGCACGAGAGCCATCGCCCCGTCGCTGCTCGGGCAGGTCTCGACCATGCGCACGGGATCCCACAGCATCGGGCTCTCCATCGCCTTCTCGAGCGTCCAGTCCGGCTCGTGGAGATGCGCGTAGGGGTTCTTGCAAGCATTGGTGCGGTCCTTGACGGCGACCATGCAGCCGATGTGCGACGGGGCGCCGCTGCGTTTGATGTATGAGCGAATGATGGGGGAGAAGTAGCCACCGGCGCCCGCGTGCACCGGCATGCTGAACGGCAGGGGAACCGACAGCGCCCACATCGCGTTACCGTCGCTCTGCTTCTCGAACCCGATCGTCAGCACCCGCTTGTGTACGCCGGACATCACGTGCTGGGCGGCGACGATCGCGGTCGAACCGCCAACGCTGCCGGCGGTGTGAACACGGAACACTGGCTTGCCCGACGCAGCGAGGGCATCGACGAGGTAAAGCTCGGGCATCATGATGCCTTCGAGCATGTCGGGCGCCTTGCCGATCACGATCGCGTCGATCTCGGCCATCGTGGTGTGAGCGTTCTCGAGCGCCCGATCCACT
>JANOEM010000304.1:0-1728 GCA_031413195.1 Actinomycetes bacterium | reverse complement strand
TATTTACAATAATGTATTGAAAACAAAATAGATACTAAGAAAAACCAAAGGACTTTTAATGTAAAATAGAATTGGCGAACCAAAACACTAAAAGTCCAATGATTTTTTCAGATTCAAAGACACGTCGTCGTCGTCCTCGAGCGCGTCCATGATTCGTAGGATCTTCTTGGCATCGCCCGGATCGGTGACTTCGACATCAACCGATGAAACCATCGTGCTCTCGGCCGTCCGGACCGCGATGCCCGCTGCCTCGATCGCTGCCTGCACGTCGTAGACGTGATTCGGTGCGCTGAGCACGCGCCACTCGTCGCCGTCCCGGGCGATGTCGTCTGCGCCGGCATCGAGCGCCACCAACATCAGTTCGTCCTCGTCGACGGTTCCGTCGACGGTGATCACGCCTTTGCGGCTGAATTGCCAGCCGACAGCACCAGGTTCGGCCATGCTGCCGCCCAGCTTGGAAAAGATCGTCCGGATGTTGGCTCCCGTGCGGTTGCGATTGTCGGTCAGGGTGTCCACCATCATCGCGACGCCTCCCGGAGCGTAGCCCTCGTAGGTGATTGCCTCGTACGTCCCCCCGTCATCAGCGCCCGTGCCGCGCTTGATCGCTCGGTCGATGGCGTCGTTGGTCATCTGGCCACCTTTGGCCTTCAAGACCGCCGTGCGCAGGGCGGCGTTGGTGTTCGGATCGCCGCCGCCCGCTCGCGCTGCGACCTCGATCTGACGTGCGAGCTTGGCGAACAACTTGCCGCGCTTGGCGTCCTTGGCACCTTTTTGGTGCTTGATGGTTGCCCACTTCGAGTGGCCGGACATGGCTTAGACCTCCTGGAGGAACAACGAATGAAGACGATGATCTGGTGTGAGCTCAGGGTGGAAGGACGCAACGAATATCTTGCCCGACCTGGCGAGCACCGGAACACCGTCGTGCTCTGCCACCACCGTAACCGAGTCGCCGACGCGCTCGACCTTCGGCGCACGAATGAACACCGCGTGGAAGGGGCTGGACAACCCCGACACATCGAGGTCAGCTTCGAAGCTGTCGACCTGGCGCCCGTAGCCATTTCGCCGGACGGTGATGTCGATCGCGGCAAAGCTGCGCTGGTCGGGCCGGCCATCGAGCACGTCGGAGGCCAGCAGGATCATCCCCGCACATGTGCCGAACACCGTCAAGCCGGCACCGATACTGTCGCCAAGCGGTTCGAACAGTCCCGACGTGGTGAGCAGGCGTGACATCGTCGTGCTCTCACCACCCGGCATCACCAACGCGTCGAGACCGACGAGGTCCGATGGAAGCCGGACCTGGCGTGATTCGACGCCGCACTCAGCAAGCGCCGACTGATGCGCCGCGAATGCTCCCTGCAGGGCGAGCACCCCGACCAGCACCGGGAGGCTCCATTCCAGACGGCTGCACGGCGGTTACCAGCCGCGCTCGGCGAACTTCTGATTGATTTCGTCCATACCGATTCCGGTCATCGGGGCACCGAGGCCGCGACTGACCTTGGCCAAAATGTGCGGGTCGCGGAAGTGCGTCGTCGCCTCGACGATTGCCTTCGCCCGCGGGGACGGATCGTCGCTCTTGAAGATGCCCGAGCCGACAAACACCGCTTCGGCCCCCAACTGCATCGCAAGCGCTGCGTCGGCGGGAGTCGCGATTCCGCCCGCGCAGAACATCGGAACCGGCAGCCAACCGGTCTCTGCAATCTCTTGAACCAACGGAAGCGGCGCTTGCAG
>JANOEM010000303.1:0-4110 GCA_031413195.1 Actinomycetes bacterium | reverse complement strand
GGCAAAATGTTGTTGATATTCTAAATCCATATGAATTAATAATTTCTGGAAAGATGGCAAAGAAGTTGAAATTTGCTCGTGAACAACTTCGCTTGAAAGATACAGAGTAGTACATATCTCCAGTTGTTAGAAACGAAAGTTTCCAATTACAAATTATCAAACTTAAGGAGTAAAACCAATGCCAACTCAATCCACATCACCCCACCTGCCTTTCGGCGAAAACAAGAACGCGGACTGGTACGGCAAGGACATTCTGTCCGTCAAACAGTTTAGCCGCGCCGATCTTGAATATGTATTCGGCGTGGCGCATGAGATGCGCGGCATGGTCGAACGCGTGGGGACGTTTGATTTGCTGAAAGGGAAAATTTTAGCAAATCTTTTTTACGAACCATCCACGCGTACATCGTCATCGTTCACTGCCGCAATGGAAAGGCTCGGCGGCTCGGTCATCCCGATCAGCGAAGTGAAATATTCATCGGTGTCGAAGGGCGAGAGTCTGCCCGATACCATCCGCACACTTGAATGTTATGCGGACACCATCGCTCCAGTACACCCCGATGTAGCCAACGTCGGCGAGCGGGTCGCCAAGCGTGCACAGTTCCCAGTCGAGCACGGCGGCGATGCGGCCAGCGGACACATCGACCATGCAGTTCCCGAACCGGTAGTCGCCATGTGCGATCGCGACTCCCTGCTGGCTCGGAATCCGCTCGCGGAGACGACGCGCGACCTCGTCCACTACGGCAAGCTCGCGGGTCTTGCTGTTCTCCCATTGGGTGGACCATCGCCGCACCTGGCGTTCGATGTAGCCCTCGCGTCTGGCGAGATCACCGAGACCGACCTGATCGACATCGACAGCATGGAGATCCGCGAGCACATCGATCAGGTGCTCACTGGTCGGAACCCTCAGCTCCATCGGCAGCAGCGCCGCACGTTCGGCGCTGTCCAGCACGACCCCGTCGACGAGTTGCATCACATAGAAGGGCGCGCCGTTGACGTCGGGGTCCGTGCACAGCCCAAGGGTCCTCGGCACCGGTACCGATGTCTGCCCGACAGCCGTGATGATGCGGTGCTCCCGGGCCATGTCGTGCGCTGTCGCCAGAACGTGACCGGTCGGCGGTCGACGCAGGACGACTCGGTTGCCCACCGAATCCGTGACCCGGAAAGTCAGATTCGACCTGCCACCCGCGATCAGGTCTGCACTCAACGGACCATGGAGCCCTTCGATGTTGGCCTGCAGCCACTCGGAAACCTTGGGAAGATCGAGACCTTGCACCGGGCCGACAGTAGTTGCCGACGCCGCCCAATCGACGACCCGATGGATGATGTGCGTCCCACCCGGGCGGGACGGAAATCATCCGATGGCTCAGTTGGGACACAGTCCGAGCTACCGGGCGAGTGGTCGGGTCATCCCGGTCGGCTGACGCCGACGACTCTGTCCCAACGAACAGTGGTCACCGTGACCGTCTTACCGGTCGCGGGCGCGTGGATCATCGATCCACCACCCATGTAGATGCCGACGTGGCTGATCGGCGAGTAGTAGAAGATCAGGTCTCCCGGCTGGGCCTGTTCCTTGGGCACGTGGGGTGTGGACGCGTACTGCTGGCCGGATTGATGCGGCAGGCCGACACCGGCCACGCTCCATGCATAGGCCGTGAGTCCGGAACAATCGAAGCTGACACCCGGCGAAGATGTTGCAAACCTGTACGGGACACCGAGTTGTGACGAAGCAGCATTGACGGCGACCGAGGATCGGCTGGAAACCGGCGGGACCGAACCGCCGCCACCGCCGTCGCTACTCGCATCACCGCCGTCGCCGGAGCCTGAACCGCCGTCGCTCGGCGTCGCTGCGACGTTCGACCCGGAACCATTCGACCCGGAACCATTGGAGTTGCCTCCGCCGGAACTGGTCTGAGATGCGGCCACCTGACGCCGGTACTCGGCTGCTGCTGCCGCTTCCTGGCGTTGTTCCTCTTGGACCAGCAGGTCACCGAGCTTGGCCTTCTCCTTGGTCTCGCGGGCTTGCAGATCTTCGAGCGCCTGTTCGGCCTTGATCCGGCTGGCCTCGGCCTGCTCGGCCAGCGAGAGGGCCTGCGCTTGCTTGTCCTCGAGCGCCTTCTGTTCGTCTTGCAAGTCTGCGAGGAGGACTTCGTAGTCGTTCGTGGTCGCGGCGCCGGCGTTGACGGCAACCCGCGCGAGGTGATCTCGCTGCAGGCCCTCGTCGATCGAGACAGGATCGGTGAACAGCGGGCCAAGCGCACCGCTGCCGCCGCCCATCACCTTGGCAACGGCGATGCTTCCGAGTTGGACCTCGAGTTCGTCGAGTTCAGCCTGTTGAACGGCGATCTTCTGCTGGGCGACGACGATCTGGCCGTCGAGTTCGGCCTTTTGACCAAGGGCGACAACGATGTCCTCGTTGTACTGGTCCACCTTTTGGTGCATCCGATCGATCTCGGCCAGCACCTGCTGGACGGTGCGCTCCTGGTCGCTCACGCCGCCGGCGTGAGCGGGCCCAAGGACGAGGACCCCGCAGCACATTCCGGTGACGACCGCAAGCGCGGGGCGGGATCTGAAGAAGCGACGCATGACTGGAGAAGACTCTATCGAATATTACGGTTGCGTTGCGAAGTGGCAACGAATTCCCCGCGTTTCGGTGTCATTCCCATTCGATCGTTCCCGGTGGCTTCGACGTGATGTCGTAGACGACCCGGTTGATGCCGTTGACCTCGTTGATGATCCGGCTCGCCATTCGTTCGAGCAAGTCGTACGGCAGACGGGCCCAATCGGCCGTCATTGCGTCGTCACTCGTCACGGCCCGGATGATGATCGGATGGGCATAGGTTCGCTCGTCACCCATCACGCCGACGGAGCGAATGTCGGCGAGCACGGCGAATGCCTGCCAGATCTCGCGCTCGAGACCGGCGAGGCGGATCTCCTCGCGCACGATTGCGTCTGCTTCCTGCAAGATCGCGACCCGTTCCGGAGTCACGTCGCCGATGATGCGTACGCCGAGACCGGGGCCGGGGAAGGGCTGGCGCCAGACGATCTCGTCCGGTAGCCCGAGTTCGGAACCAAGCCTGCGGACTTCGTCCTTGAACAGGCTGCGCAATGGCTCGATCAGCTTCAGGGTCATGTCCTCGGGGAGCCCACCGACGTTGTGGTGGCTCTTGATCACCGACGCAGTCCCATCGCTGCCGCCGCTCTCGATCACATCCGGATACAGGGTGCCCTGCACCAGATGCAAGGCGTCGGTGAGGCCCCCGGTGTTCTCTTCGAAGATCCGCACGAACAGCTCACCGATGATCTTGCGCTTGGCCTCGGGTTCCGTCACGCCGGCCAACTTCTCGAAGTATCGGTCTCCGGCATCGATGTGGATCAATTCGAGGCCGAGGTTGCGACGAAAGGTCTCGACCACCTGCTCGCTCTCACCCTTGCGCATCAGCCCGGTGTCGACGTAGATGCAGGTCAGCTGCTTGCCGATCGCCTTGTGCACCAGCGCCGCAGCGACAGCGGAATCGACCCCTCCCGACAAGGCACAGATGACCCGATCGTCGCCGACCTGGTTCCGAACCGCCGCGACCTGTTCGTCGATGATCGAGGCCATGGTCCAGGTCGGCCTGCACCCGGCGAGATCGAGGACGAACCGGCGCAGAAGTTCCTGCCCGCCATCGGTGTGGACGACTTCGGGATGGAATTGAACGCCCCAGATTCGCCGTTCGGCGTTCTCGAGTACCGCAACCGGGGCGTCGGGGGTCGAGGCCGTGGAACGGAACCCGACAGGTGGCGTGACCACCGAGTCGAAGTGACTCATCCAGACGTCGACCTCTCCCGCCATCCCGGCCAGGATCTGACTCGACGGATCGGTGACCTGCAGTCGCGCCCGCCCGTACTCGCCGCGCATCCCTCGACCGACGTCGCCGCCCAGTTGCTGGCCGATCAGTTGCGCTCCGTAACAGATACCGAGAATGGGGATACCGAGGTCGTAGATCGCCGGGTCCAGGATCGGCGCGCCGTCGACATGAACGCTCTTCGGGCCCCCGGACAGGATGATCGCAGAAGGTTCGCGTTCGGCCATCTCTGCGGCGGTGATGCGATGCGGGACGATCTCGCTGT
>JANOEM010000302.1:0-5681 GCA_031413195.1 Actinomycetes bacterium | reverse complement strand
GCGTACGGATACCTACCGATTCATCTTTGCGATCGGACCGACTTCGTGGTCGAGGTCTATGGCGAGCAGATCGCCGCGACCAGAAGCAACGGCGCCCTGTACGACCCGACCAACGCTCGTCTCCGGTCCTGACATGAGTAGCGACTTCGGCCACGACGGTGAACCCGACATCGGTCGTTACCTCGCGCGAGTCCCGTTTCTTGCGGAGGCGCCGCCGGCCGCTGCTCGACGCCTCGGTGGGCTGACCAACCTGAACTACCTCGTCGGCCACGATGGCGGGCGATTTGTGCTGCGCATCCCAGGCGCCGGCACGAGTGAGTACATCGATCGCGAGGCCGAGGGCGTTGCCGCCCGGGCAGCTGCTGACGCGGGCGTGAACGCCGAGGTGATGTTCTTCGACCCATCCGACGGTCTGATGGTGACCCGTTATGTAGACGCGTCGGTCACCATGGACCCTGCCCGATTTCGCGACCTCGACGCCGTGACCCGGGCCGGGCAGGCGTTCCATCGTCTGCACGCCCGGTCCCGCCCGTTCGCCACCGATTTCCAACTCTTCCCGATGATCGACGGGTACCTCCAACTGCTGCAATCGAAGGGTGCGGCCCTCCCGTTCGGCTACATCGAGCTCCAGCAGCGCGCCGACGACACTCGGCGCGCTCTCGAGTCGTCGCTGCATCCGTTGGTGCCGTCGCACTGCGACCCGTTGTGCGAGAACTTCCTCGACACGGGCGACGTGATGTTCATCATCGACTACGAATACGCAGGCAACAACGATCCGATGTGGGATCTCGCCGACCTGGCGGTGGAAGGCGAGTTCGGCCACGATCAAGATCTGGCGTTGCTACGGGCCTACTTCGAGCGTGATCCGGCCCCGAGCGAGATCGGCCGGATGGTTGCTTACAAGGCTTTGTGTGATCTGTTGTGGACCCTGTGGGGTGTCATCCAACACGCGAACGGGAACACGGCCGAGGACTTCTGGGCGTACGCCACGAACAGGTTCGATCGATGCCGGGTACTGATGTCCGATGGCCAGTATCCCGACCACCTCCGCGCGATCGGCGCGACCTGACGCGACCTGACGACTGACGTCGGTTCAGCGCAGCCCGATCAAACCGTCGACAGCGCGTGCGCCGTTGCCGTTGATGACATCGAAGCCGATCCCCGTGGTGTCGTCGGCCAGGAGCCGGACAGTGATCGACGAGCCGAGATCGACCATTGCCCCGAAGCGCGCCGTCACACGACCGACGTTGGCGAGTGGGACATGTGCAAGGTTGGCGATGATCGAGATGGCTCGGGCAAACGTGGCGGTTCCGTGCAGGATCGGGTCGGTGAGGCCCGCCTGCCGGGCTGCCGTGACGTCGGTGTGGATCGGATTCCAGATGCGCGCGCACTCGCTGTAGACGTGGGCATCGACGAGGCGCACCACGGAAACCCGCTCGGCCCGAGGTGTCAAGCCAGGTTCCTCGGCGTGAGCCAGCAGCGAGTGCTCTGGATGCGTCGATACGGGATCGCCGACCAGTTCGACGCCGAGGAACAACGAGGTGAAGACGGTGGTCCAGACCGGCTCGCCGACCTGGTCGGTCGCGACGAAGAGCGTCCGCTGGGTGGCGCCCGCCCGCCGCTGATCGGCTCCGATGACCTGCGCTGCGATGTTGACGGTCTCGCCCGCGCGGATGCCTCTGTGCAGGGTCAGATCGTGGGCAACGTGGATGCCGCGCCTGATCTCCTCGGACGTCATCGAGGTGCTCGAGGTGGTTGCACGCCGGGTCGTCAACAACTGCCACTCGGGGGCGACGGGAAAGAGCGGGTGCACGACGAGGTCCGACGTCGTGTCATACAGCTCCGGCCGATCATCGGGCACGCCTGCCGCGAATGACATCACCCATCGCGAGTCGCATGTGACCGTGACCCGCCCGACCTGCTGGCCGACAACGGAAGCGTCGAGAGGCATGCCCATGTCTATCAGCGCGCTCTGTTCGAATTGGGCGGTGACCCGCTTGCTCGGTTCGTTCGCAAGCCGCATCCACTAACCTCCGGTCGTGTTCTTGAAGACATGGGGGCGGACGTGACCGAGGAGTACACCACTCGTGTCTGGCGCGCCGGGGTGCCCTACCGGGACAGCTTCCGCCTCGACGAGGTGTCCGAGCTGCTCAAACAGCCGAACACCTTGGTGTGGGTCGACCTCTGCAATCCCTCGAAGGATCTGTTGGATCAGCTCGCAGTGCCGTTCGGGCTGCACGAACTCGCCGTCGAAGATGCGCTCGGTCCTCACCAACGACCAAAGCTCGACAAGTACGAGACACACTTCTTCCTGTCCTGTCATGCCGTCACGATTGCGAGCGGCGAAGCGGAGCTCTCGGTCACCGAGATCGATGCCTTCATCAACGAGCACTGGTTGATCACGGTCCGCAAGTCCGATTCGTTCTCGATGACGCCCGTGGTGAATCGGTGGGAGCGTTCACCCGATCTGGTCGTGCATGGTGTCAGCTTCTTGCTCTACGGACTGCTCGACGTGGTGATCGACAGCTACTTCGAGACGATCGAGTGCTTCGACGAGTTCTACGACGTGGTCAGTGAGGGAATCTTCGCCGACGAGCCGTTGTCGCCTGCGCAACAACGAAACTGGTTCGAGATGCGCCAGGCGCTCGTTCATTTCCATCGGCTGGTTGTCCCGATGCGAGAAGCGATCAGCGGCTTGATGCGCCGCGAGCACTCCGCAATCCCGGAAGTCCTCTACCCCTACTACCAGGACGTGTACGACCACATCCTCCGTGTCGGTGAGTCGACCGAGTCACTTCGGGACCTCGTCTCCACAATCGTCGAGACCAACATCAGCTTGCGCGACTTCCGCCAGAACCAGGTGATGAAGAAGGTGACCAGTTGGGCTGCGATCATCGCCGTGCCGACGCTGATCACCGGTTGGTATGGACAGAACATCCCCTTTCCTGGTTCGGGTGAGTCATGGGGAGTGTGGGCGTCGGCCGGGTTGGTCGCTGGCGTATCCGGATTGTTGTTCGTGTTGTTCCGCCGTCGCGGCTGGCTCTGACCCGTGACAGACGTGAACCCGATCGGCAGTGACGTTGTCCCCTGACGATGGGGACCCTGGTCGGCGAGAGTGGAGTCATGATCCCAAGCTTTCGCCGTGCGGTGAGATCGGAAAGGGTCGTACAGACGTCTTCGCTCATTGCGGCGAGCTGCGGGCTTGTCGGCGGCGGCATCGCGAAACTCGTCGGGGCTGACTCGGCCGCTTCGGCGCTGTGGGTCGGCACCACAGCGCTCGGCGTTGTGCTCGCCTCATGGTGGGTTGCTCTGGCCCTGCGGAATCGCCGGCTGGGAGTCGATCTGATCGCCCTTGCCGCGCTGGTCGGGACTCTCGCCGTGGACGAGTATCTCGCCGGTGCGATCATCACCGTGATGCTCACGACCGGCCGATCGTTGGAGGCATGGGCGGCGGGTCGCGCCGAGCGTGAGCTGAAGGCGCTGCTCGAACATCGTCCCCAGGTTGCCCATCGCCACAACGACCAGACTCTCGAGGACTGTCCTCTCGACGCGGTGAACGTCGGCGACCTCTTGCTGGTCCAGCCGGGCGAGGTGGTGCCCGTCGATGGAATCGTCCGGTCCGCCAACGCAGTGATCGACGACAGCGCCTTGTCCGGCGAGCCCCTACCGGTCACCCGGGAGGCGGGCGACAGCATTCGAAGTGGCGCCGTGAACGCCGGAGGACCATTTGACCTCGTCGCCACGACGAACTCCTCGGACTCCACGTATGCCGGGATCGTCAGCTTGGTCCAGCAGGCTTCCGCCGACACGTCGCCGTTCGTGCGTTTGGCAGACCGTTACGCGATCGTGTTCCTCGTCGTGTCCTTCGCGGTTGCCGGCGCGGCGTGGCTCACGTCCGGAGAACTGTCGCGAGCGGTAGCGGTGCTGGTGGTTGCGACGCCCTGTCCGTTGATTCTTGCGGCACCGGTCGCGATCGTGGCCGGCCTGTCGCGGGCGGCCCGGCGTGGGGTGGTCGTCAAGGGTGGGGGACCGCTCGAGGCCCTCGCGCGGGCCGATGTCTTGCTGTTCGACAAGACAGGCACCCTGACTATCGGTCGCCCGACGATCCTCGACATCGTAACCGCCGAGGGCTTTGAGAGCGCTGACGTTCTTCGGGTGGCTGCGTCGTTGGATCAGATCTCCCCTCATGTTCTCGCCTCGGCGATCGTCCGGGGTGCCCGGGAACGTGGACTCGATCTGGTGATGCCCTCCGAGGCATCGGAGACGTCTGGCGCAGGCGTGAGCGGGTCGGTACTGGGTCGGGCCGTGCGGGTCGGCAACGGTGGTTGGGCAGGAGTGGGCGAGGACGAGGAATGGGTGCGGCGAGCGCGTTCGCTGGCCGAGTTCGAAGGTGCCGTGTGCGTGTTCGTCGGCATCGATGGTTCACCGGGCGGAGCACTCATCCTCAGCGATCCGATCCGACTGGACGCGGCGCGGACGATACGCAACCTTCGCCGCAGCGGCATTCGGCGGGTCGTGATGGTGACCGGTGACCGGGCCGAAGTGGCGGCCTCGGTCGGGGCCATTCTCGGTGTCGATGACATCGCCGCTCAACAAACCCCAGCCGACAAGGTCGAAGTCGTCCGCCGTGAGACCGAACGTGGGATGACGATCATGGTTGGTGATGGCATCAACGACGCGCCTGCGTTGGCAGCAGCGAGTGTCGGGGTCGCGATCGGAGCCCGTGGTTCGACCGCATCGTCGGAAACCGCCGACATCGTGCTGACCGTCGATCGACTCGACCGCCTCGGTGAGGCACACCTGATTGCCCGCCGGGCAAGGTCGATCGCGATCCAGAGCGTCGTGGCAGGGATGGTGCTCTCGACGATTGCGATGGGGTTCGCTGCGTTCGGGCTGCTTGCACCGGCATGGGGAGCATTACTCCAAGAGGTGATCGACGTCGCAGTCATCCTCAACGCCCTGCGGGCCCTGCGCCCCGGCCGCGACGAGTTCCACCTCGACGCAGACGCGACGACGATCGCACACCGGTTCACTGCTGACCATCGGACGCTGCGGCCGGACGTGGCGCTGCTGCGTGACGCCGCGGATCGACTCGGCCGTGATTCGGGTCAGCAAGCGATGTCGGCGGTACTCGCGGCGCAACGACTGCTGGTCGAAGAGATCGGGCCCCACGAAGCCGAGGAGGATCGCCTGCTCTATCCGGCGATTGCGGGCGCCCTCGGAGGGAACGACCCGACAGGGACCATGAGCCGGGCCCACGCCGAGATCAGCAGGCTGACAGCGCAGGTCGGAGTGATCATCGGTCGGATCGGATCATCGCCGCCATCGGCAGACGATGTTCGCGATCTGCAACGACTGCTCTACGGGCTCTACGCGCTGCTCGAACTTCACTTCGCGCAAGAGGACGAGAGCTTCCTCTCGCTGGCCGACCCTGCGCATCGCGGCGCTGTGGTGCCATGACGAGACGCGTGCCCGGGATCACCCGCCGTCGGCGTTGAGCCCGTCCGGCGGCGCAGCCATGGCCGCTGCTGCAGCCATCGCTTCCAGCGCAGCCATCGTCTCGGCGATCATCTCCGACCGCCGCGGCAGTCCCGGCATGTCTTCCGGCGGTTCGGGGTTGAGTCCAGCTTCGATCCGGTGAAAGCGATCGACGGCGAGTTCGAGGAAGTCCGCATGCGGAA
>JANOEM010000301.1:0-1565 GCA_031413195.1 Actinomycetes bacterium | reverse complement strand
GGGACCAGTTCTGGTCCTGCGGGTCGGACCGGGCACGCGCTGGTCGAGGCATCGTCCTCGACAAGCGCACGGTCCTGACGGCGACTGTCGAAGGCGGCGCCTCGCGACAGACCTCGCCAACGACGATCCTGTCCCCCTACACAGTGCCTCGCATCGCCGGTGCGGCGCGATTGGTCCCCTTGCTGACGGGATTCTTGAGCGTCCGAATGCGGTGCTCGAGCGGTGCCAGAATGGCTGCGATGTCGGTTCCTCCCATTCGGTTCCGGCCCCTTGCCGAAGGCGACCTGCCCATCCTCGTGGAGTGGTTCGCTGAATCCGAGATCGCACGGTGGTGGAACCAGCCCGCCGAGATCGACAGCGTCCGCGCGAAGTACTTGCCACGCATCGAGCAGCGCGAACCGACCCAGATGTGGATCGCTGAGATCGACGGTCAAGACGGTGGGCTGCTCCAGAGCTACCTGCACGTCGACTACAGCCAACACGACGAATGTGTGGGTATCGCCGAGGCGGTCGGCATCGACTATCTCATTGCTGGTCCACATCGAGGCCGTGGTCGAGGCCGGCTCGTTCTTCGCGCCTTCGCCGACTGGACGCTCGATCGCTATCCCGACGCGTCGCGCTGCGTCGCAACGCCTGCCCAAGCGAACGAGGCGTCCTGGCGCGCCCTTGAACACGCAGGCTTCTCCAGAGTCGGCGAGTGCCAACCACCCGACGAGCCCCTCGCGTACATCTACGTTCGAAACCGCGAGGTGCTGTCGTGACGACGAGCGCCGAACTCGAGCGGCTGATCGTCGAGGTGAGTGGAGCTGCGGCTCACGGCAGGTCCATGATGACGGCGATCGTCTCTCGGATCTGCGCCAGCGCCAGGGGCCCGATGTTGCCGAGTGTGCGAACCACCCGTGCCGGCGAGACGGCGCGGACGTGTTGGCATTGCGCAGCTGATGACTGCCCGAGCCCGTTGGCTGGGTCCGTCTCGACGACGACTTCGGTGTGGAAGCCTCGGAGCGTGCTCGTCAGCGGCACGACCTGGATCACGGTCGGCGCGGCGTCGAGGATGCGTTGCGCGGTGACGACGACGGCGGGATGGAGGTAGCCGGCCTCGCGCCCTTGGGGTCGTCCGAGGTCGAGGTTGACGATGTCACCCGAGTTCTGCATCGAGCCAGGCGGTCTCGTCGTTGCGGAGTTCGCTCTGGAGCTGGTGGCCGATGTGGCCCTGTCGGAGCGCGCGTACGGCGAGAGCGACCGTGTTGCCGACGGTGGTGTCGAGTTCTGCTGCGAGGCGCTTGAGTTCGTCGTGGGTGCCTACATCGATCCGGACGCTCGTACTCTGCATGCAAATCAGCATACATGACACGGTTCTTCGCGGGTGAACGGCGGTTCGAGCTCGTCGACATGCGCTGCCTCCTCCTCAGTCGGTGGACGAGTGTTGGCGATTTGTCAGGCGTCAATATCGGCGGCGACGCCACGAGCGAGCGTGGTGAGGCGTCGGTGGTATCGGCACTCTTTGCGCCCATGATCTCTTCGGAGTGCTCGGAGGCCGCCATCTGCTCCCACAGGTCCCCCTC
>JANOEM010000300.1:0-1994 GCA_031413195.1 Actinomycetes bacterium | reverse complement strand
CGCTACGCCGACGAACAGCATCACTGCGAGTTGCGTGAGCAAGTCGACGAATTCGGGGGAACTCATAGCACCTTCACCCTCCCTCGGTGAACCCCATCAGCCGGCGAACACCCAATGTTCGCGCTCCGGCGAATACTAGGCCGTCTGCGGATCGGTGCAGAAGTCCGGCTGCGCATTCACAACTACTCTCTCCAACCTTGACCAACGCGCAACGAATCACGCGTCTGAACCGTCGAACACTGTGTGATGACTCCCGACACTGAGCCAGGATGCGCCGACAATCGGACATTGATCGCTGAACTGTACGAGCGGGAGTGGCCGTCGCTCATGCGAGTTGCGTACCTGTTGACCAGCTCGCGGCCGACCTCCGAAGAGATCGTGCAGGACGCGTTCGTTCGGTTACAGGCCACTCGAACGACTGTGTTGAACCCTGCGGCCTACCTGCGCACGGTCGTCGTGAACGGGTGTCGCGACGTTCATCGCCATCACGCTGTAGTTGCTCGAAACCCGCCGCCTGCGCCCGAGCCCGCGAATGCCGAACATGACGAGCTCTTCGACGCGCTCGCCCGGCTGCCGTGGCGCCAGCAGGCCGCGTTGGTGCTCCGGTTCCACGTCGACCTCGCCGAGTCCGATATCGCCACAGCGCTCGGCTGCCGCCCCGCCACCGTGAGATCGCTCATCCATCGAGCACTCGCAACCCTTCGGAAGGACCTCAGCGCATGAACGCCACAGTCGAAGACCGACTCCGCCACCACTACGACGAGCGCACACGCGAGATCCCGGACCACGGCCCCGGGCTCGATGCTGGTGCCGTCCTGAGTATCAACCGCGGTCCGGCCGACCTTCGGCCACGCCGAGCCGCACGGGTGTCGCTGGTAATCGGCTCGGTGGCCGCGGCAACGGTTCTCGGGTTCGTGCTCATCAACCGGCCGACGGCCGAACAGGAGGGCATCGGTTCCGTTGGGTCGAACTCGCCGAACAGTTCAGCGGCCGAAACCGTGGAGGCCCTCGTGCCGGTGCAAACGCTGCCGGATGGGGCCGATGTTTCCGACACCCCGGTCACGGTCGCCGCGTCGGCGCCGACCGACTGGTACCGGCTCCAGCCCGATCTGGATGTGGCCTGGTATGCCGAGCCGAGCGGGCAGTCACCGTCGATGGTTTGCTGGCGAACGCCCGTTGGCTCGAAGTGTCTCCCGGATGAGTTCCCAGGTGTGCTGCCGCTGATCGTGCCGACGGCCGGTGGTCAGACTCTCGTCGTGATCGGAGGAACCACGGACGCAACGACGCTTGACGTGCAACTCACCAGTGGCGCAGTGCTGAGCGCCCCATTGGCGATCGACGACACGATCACGTGGGGTGTCGCCCGTTTCCAGTTGCCGGATGGTGAGAGCATCACCGCGGTCGGCGACGCATCGGTGACGGCGAGCGAGGTGACAGATGTCCCGGGCCAAACACTCCCGCCCGCCGTCGGCCTCAACGATGTTCCCGTCACCATCGTGGCGGGAAGTGAGCTCAGCTACTGGCGATGGTTCCCCGACCTTGACATCTCCGAGCGACAGACCGCAGACGGCGGTACCGAGTTGTGCTGGCGCACCCCGGCGGGAGTGGGCTGCCTTGACGACTCGTTCATGAGTCCAGAGGTCGGAATCATCCCCACCGATGGTGGCGCAATCCTTCTCGCCAGACCCCCATTGATAGCCATCACCCCGACGCCTACCGACCCGCTCGCCCCCAAGTTCGAGCAGGGCCCGCCGCCGACCACGATCACTGCGACCCTGTCCGATGGATCGACCGTGACTGTGGACATCAGCTACGGGGATCAGTTCGGTGTCGGCTACGGGCGGGTCACGCTCGTACCCGGCGTGACTGTTGCGAGCGCCACATCCAGGTGAGCGAAGCGGGACGCTCCGATGGCCCATGGGACGTGGGGCTGGTGCGACTGCTTTGCCGAGATCATCGCCTCTGGGCAGCAGAGTGCCGAAGCATTCTGTAAC
>JANOEM010000299.1:0-13263 GCA_031413195.1 Actinomycetes bacterium | reverse complement strand
ACTGACCAGGTATCCGAACGACCAGGTATCCGAATGACCAGGTATCCGAATGACCAGGTATCCGAATGACCAGCGAGCCGAACAAGGAGACATCGTTGCTTCCCCAGGAGATCATCAGGATCAAACGAAATGGTGGCGAGCTCGACGCGGCGCAGATCGATGAATTCGTGGCTGGGATCACCTCCGGCGCAGTGGCCGAGTCCCAAGCTGCTGCGTTCGCGATGGCCGTGTTCCTGAAAGGCATGGATGTCGACGAATGTGTCGCGCTCACGCTGGCGATGACCCACAGCGGAGTGCAAATGACGTGGGACCTCGACGGGCCCGTCGTCGACAAGCACTCCACCGGCGGAGTCGGCGACACGGTCAGCCTGATGCTTGCCCCGATGGTGGCTGCGTGCGGCGGCTTCGTACCGATGATCTCGGGCCGGGGGCTCGGCCACACCGGAGGAACGTACGACAAATTCGAGAGCATCCCCGGGTATCGCGCAACACCGACGATGGCAGAATTCCGCCGAGTCGTAAAGAACGTCGGCTGCGCGGTGATCGGCCAGACAGCCGACCTCGCGCCCGCAGACAAACGGCTGTACGCGATTCGCGATGTCACCGCAACCGTCGAAAGCATCCCGTTGATCACCGCTTCGATCCTGTCGAAGAAGCTTGCAGCGGGGCTCGACGCGTTAGTGATGGACGTCAAGGTCGGGCGCGGCGCGTTCATGGAGACCGATCGATCTGCCCGCGCGCTCGCCACGAGCATCACCGATGTCGCTACGGGGGCAGGCACGCCGACCGTCGCACTGCTGACCGACATGGATCAGCCTCTCGCAAGCGTCGCCGGCAACGGCCTCGAAGTGGTGTATGCGATCGAGTACCTGACCGGAAAGTCGCGCGAGCCGCGGCTGCACGAAGTCGTGATGGCGCTCGGGTCTGAGATGCTCGTGCTCGGCAAACTTGCGACGACGATCAAGCAGGCCCGCTCGATGTTGCTCACCGGCCTCGAAAGCGGTGCTGCCGCCGAACGATTCGCGAAGATGGTCAAGGCCTTTGGTGGACCTGCCGACATCGTCAAGTCACCGTGGAAGCACCTCGAGCGCGCTCCGGTCGTCGTCGACGTTGCCGGCGATCGGACAGGAGTGGTCCGACAGATCGACACCCGTGCGATCGGGCTCACCGTGGTCACTCTCGGCGGAGGGCGAACCAGGCCGCAGGACTCGGTCGACCATGCCGTGGGCATCACCTCTCTCGTGGCGGTCGGCGAATCGGTTGCGACCGGCTCCCCGATTGCCACCGTGCATGCGCGCACCGCCGACGCAGCGGCACGCGCCGCCGATCTGATCCGTGCTGCCTACTCGATCGGGCGCACGGCCAAGTCACCGCGAGACATCGTCCGGGAGCGCGTGACTGCGACCCACCTCTGAACCAGCCCAACTCCGGACCTGCAGCTCATGACGTTGCCGGGCCACGCTTGCGGGTGAACACACCGAGCAAGATCAGCACCGCTCCAATTGCCGCAGTGATGGATCCGCTGATGACACCGACGTTTCCGAGGCTCTGCAACGAGCTCTCGTCGTCCACGAAAAAGCGGACACCGTCCTGGGGTGCCCGACAGGTGATCCTCGTCCGGCCCGCGACGGCATCGAACGTCCCGACCGATGCGATGTTCCCCGTAGTCTCCGAGATCGACTGCCGCCCACCGTTGAGCTCGATCGTGGCCTCGTTGGCGAGTTCCACCGTGCAGCGAACGTTGGCCGCGATCGACGCGTCGACGCGCCTCCGTTCGCCCTGGATCGCCACTCGATAGAGATCGTCGTCCGCGTCGAAGATCAGCGTCCCAGGCGTACGGGCCTCGGCGACAGGATCGAAGCTCGATCGTGTCTGTTCGACGGCTCCGAGGATGGCCCCAACCACCAGCAAGCCCAGACCGAAGAAGGCCAGGATGATTCCGATCACCACCAGCCCCCAACGCCGCCGTCGCGGTGATGGGCCGGCTTGCTGCAGGAATTCGAGCGGAGTGGATGCTGGATGCATCGCCATACCCACACCGTAGATGCAGTCGGCGTCACGACTCTGCCACGACCGACCGATGTCCCGGGTCGCGTGAGCGTTCGGTCCGATCCGGGGCATCGCATGTTTCTATGCTCCTGGCGATGGACCTGACACCGAACACCCTTGCCGCAGGTTTCGATGCCGGGCGGCTCGCTCGAATCGACCGGCACTTCCGTGAGTCGTATGTGGACACGCACAAGATCGCCGGATTTCAAATCGTCGTTGGCAGGCGCGGCCATGTCGCGCAGCGCGTGTCGGCGGGTTCGATGGACTTCGAGAGCGGTGAGACACTCCACGACCAAACCATTTGGCGGTGGTATTCGATGACCAAGCCAGTGACGGCTGTGGCGCTGCTCTCGCTCGTCGAACGAGCACGCGTCAAGTTGAACGATCCGATCCACCGATTCTTGCCCGAGTGGCGCGATGTCAAGGTGAGCGTTCGTCGTGGCGACGGCTCATTCGACCTTGTGGAGTTGGACCGCCCGATCACGGTCAAGCACGCGCTGATGCACATGACGGGAATCGGCCCCGGCCCCCGAGAGGCGCGCTTCGATGTCCAAGGGCTCCTCGACGGCGGCGAGATTCGCCGGCTGGATCCAACTGCGACGCTCGCCGATCTGAGTCGATTGTTGGCGTCGGTGCCTCTGCGCTTCCAGCCGGGCACGCGCTGGTTGTACACGTGGTCGTCCGACATCTGTGCCCGACTGGTCGAGGTGATCGCCGACGAACAGTTCGGCTCGTACGTTCAACACACGATCTTCGATCCGCTCGGAATGACCGATACCGGGTTCTCCGTTCCGCAGACGCAGGCGCACCGGGTGCCGTCGCTCTATGCGCGCGCCGCAGGCAAACAGGTCCGACTCGTCGACGACCGGCACGAGAACCGGCTCTGCAAGGTGCCGGCGATGCAGTCAGGCGGCGGAGGGCTCGTCGGTACGATCGATGACTACGCACGCTTCTGCCAGGCTCTCTGCGCGGGTGGGACGTTGGACGGCCACCGAATTCTCGGCCGTCCGACGATCGAGATGATGAGGACGAACCATTTACCCGGTGGCGGTCAACTCCGCGACTTCGCAACGCCTGGCGGATATGGCGAGGTCGGCTTCGACGGAAATGGCTTCGGACTGCAGGTGGCGGTTGGCCTTGGCCCGGCTCTGACCTCAGGTGTCGGCCCCGCCGGCGACTTCATGTGGGGAGGCGCAGCATCCACGGTCTTCTGGATCGACCCGACCGAGGACCTCTACGGGGTCTTCATGACGCAGTTGCTCCCAAGCGGTGTCTACGACTTCCGCGGCCAACTCCGCTCAATGGTGTACGCGGCGATCGCCGACTGATTGAAAAATATTTCGGATTTCGAGTGTAATCGAACATATGTTCTGTTAGGGTGAATTCGCTGGTCTTCCCCGATCGCTTCGCCAAGGTGCCACACAAGGCACCTCGTTCGTGTCGTGGGAGAGGAGAGATCGCGTGTCCATATTGGAATCCGATATCGCAGAACCGGTCGGTGAACGGTTGCCTGACCTTGAGCAGTTCCGGTTGTTGCGCGGCTATCACCGTGATCGAGCCTGTCTGACTGTCGAACGCGAGATCCGGCGCCTGCAAGGTTTGCAGGCGGCGATGGTATTCGAGGTGGACCGGTCGTGTTCATTTCTGGACGACTTCCATCACAGTGCCAGCGCCTGGTTTACAGCGGTGACGAACTCATCGAAGGCCACGGCGAAGTGGGTCACGCGCACAGGCGCACTGCTCGAACTACTGCCGATGTTGGCGGCCGCGGTGTCCGAAGGTCGCGTCGGCCCGGACCAGGTGCGGCTGTTGGCCCGGCTGCATGCGAACGATCGATGCCGGCCCCTGTTGCCGGATTCGGAGGCGCTGTTGGTCGGTCACGCGATCACGTTGACCTGGCGCGAGTTTCGTCAGGTGTGTCTGCGGTGGGAAGCGTGGGCTGACCCTGATGGGGCGCACCGTGATCATGAGGCATCACGAGAGAACCGACATGTGAGCTCTTCCCAGGTGGGTGCCGGACATGTGTTGCACGCCGAGGGTGACGCGCTCACCGGTGACATCATCAAGGAGATCCTCGATGCCCATGTCGAAGCCGAATACCAGGCTGATCTTGCGCAGCGTTCGCAGCAGTACGGCGATCAGGCGAACAAGTACCCGCTCCGGCGGACGGCACGGCAGCGCCGCTACGACGCGTTCTTCACGATGTGCACCAAGTCGGCCGGCACGACGGAGTCAACGGATCGGGTGCCGCTGGTCAACATCTTCTGCACCGAAGCAGTCCTCAACCAGGCGATCCGTCAGTTCTTCAGTCCGGGCAACACCGATGCTGGTCCCGAAGCGGCATCGCCGGTATCGGAACGGATGCGCCTCTGCGAGACAGCCTCCGGGGCACCAGTCGACCCGCACGACCTCGTCATCGCCGCCTTGATCGGCCAGGTTCGCCGGGTTGTGGTGGACACTGCGGGCCGAGTGATCGATCTCGGACGGCGCTCACGTCTGTTCACCGGCGCGGCACGTGAGGCGGTGTTGTTGGGCGGGGATCGATGTTGCCACCCTGGGTGTGAGATGCGAATCCGGAACATCCAGATCGATCATCTCGATGCCTGGGCCGCAAGCGCCGGTCCGACCAACCCGTTCAACGGCGGACCGCGATGTCCCAGCCACAACCGGGCCAAAGAACGCGGCCAGTTCACCGTCAAACGGGACGCAACCGGCTGGCATCACTTCCGGCCCGACGGAACCGAAATCGCGCCGCGAAACTGACCCGTCAGCGCGGGCACGTCGTGACATTCGGCCCTTCTCGGGGCATAGAGCGCGAGGGTCTACTTGAGTCGTGACACATCGCATCGTGATCCTCGGCGCAGGAACCGGCGGAACACTCACCGCAAATCGCCTTCGTCGGCTGTACTCCAGCGCGGAAGCAACGATCGTGGTCGTCGACCAAGATGACCGACACGTCTACCAGCCCGGGCTGCTCTTCGTACCGTTTGGCTTGACCCAGCCGGAAGACATCGTCCGGTCGCGCAGGCGACAGTTGCACCGCGACATCGAGTACCGCGAGGTGCCGATCGAACGCGTCGAGGTCGATCGGAACTGCGTCGTCCTGGCCGACGAGACACGGCTCGACTACGACGTCTTGATCATCGCGACCGGAGCGATCCTGGTGCCCGAGGAAACCGAAGGGCTCGCCGGTCCGGGATGGATGGAGCGGGTGTTCACCTTCTACACACCAGAAGGTGCAGCGGCGCTCGAGTCGGCGTTTGCCGACTTCGAGGGCGGCCGGGTCGTTGTCAACGTCGTCGACATGCCGATCAAGTGCCCAGTTGCGCCGCTCGAGTTCTGCTTCCTCGCCGACTGGTACTTCACGGACCGCGGAATCAGGGATCGCGTCCAGCTCACCTACGTCACTCCCCTCGACGGAGCGTTCACCAAGCCCGTCGCTTCGCAGCAGCTCACAGGGATGCTCGCCGAGAAGGGAATCGAGCTCGTCACCGAGTTCAACACCGGCGAAGTACACGGCGAGGCCGATGGCGGGGCTGGCAAACTGGTCGCCTACGACGGCCGCACCATCGACTTCGACCTCGCGGTGGTGATCCCGCTGCACGGAGGCGCCGAGTACGTCGGACGATCACCAGGACTCGGTGACGAACTGAACTTCGTCCCGACCGACGAGCACACCCTGCAGTCGAAGGCCGCGACGAACATCTTCGTGGTCGGCGATGCCGCGAACGTCCCGGCGTCGAAGGCGGGTTCGGTCACCCATTTCGAGGGTGAGACGGTCGTGTCGAACGTCGCCCACTTCTTGGCGGGAGAGCCTGTCGAACCCGGATTCGATGGACATGCAAACTGCTTCATCGAGACCGGCTTCCACAAGGCCCTCTTGATCGACTTCAACTACGAGACCGAGCCACTCACCGGGCACTACCCCAGCCGGGTCGGCCTTCCGTTGCTCAAGGAGTCCAGGCTCAATCACCTCGGCAAGCTGATGTTCCAGTGGTTCTATTGGCACAGCTTGTTGCCGGGCCGCGACATTCCCGGTATCAGTCCGACGATGCCCACATCAGGCAAGAACACATCCGGCAAGAACACATCAGGAGGATCACAATCATGACGACCACGACAGTCGGCACGATCGAGGTAGAGGTCACCGACGACGGCTTCTTCGTCGATCCCGAACAGTGGAACGATGACATGATTCCCGAACTCGCCCGACGCGAAGGAATCGATCCGGCGACCGACGATCACGTCAAGGTGATCCGGTTCATGCGCACCGAGTACTTCGACAAGGGCACAGGACCGACAGTTCGGGTGCTCGGCAAGACATCGGGTGTCTCCGTCAAGGAGCTCTATCAACTCTTCCCCAAGGGACCCGCCAAGGTAGCGGCCCGCATCGCCGGTATCCCCAAGCCGCGCGGATGCATCTGAATCGACACGACTCGACACAACAAGAAAGGACGGTGCCGCAATGAGCGACACTCTCGAAAAGATCTCGATCATCATCTCGAAAGGTTCCCTGGACGGCATCTATCCCGGACTGATCATGGCCAACGGGGCCCGTGCCGAGGGCATCGAGGTCAACCTGTTCTTCACGTTCTTCGGTCTCGACGCGATTCACGCCAAGCGACATGAACACATCAAGATCGCAACGGTCGGTAACCCCGGGTTGCACATGGCCACTTGGGCCGGCGGCATACCGGGCGTCTCCTCGATCATGACGCACTACATGGAACACAAGATGGGTGACTTGGACATCCCGCCGATCCCGGAGTTCCTCGAAATGATCTCCGACACGGGTGCCGGCATGTACGCCTGCAAGGCATCGGTCGACCTCTTCGGCCTGCAGAAGTCCGACTTCATCCCGACAGTCACCGACATCATCACCGTCGGCGAGTTCTACGAAATGGCCGCCGGCGGCCAGATCCTCTTCACATGACGCCGGGAAGCCCTCGTCGAGTCATTGATCGTCGAGTCATTGATGGCAACGAGGCGGTGGCATCGATCGCCCACCTCGCTTCCGAAGTGATCGCGATCTACCCGATCACACCCGCTTCGCCGATGGGCGAACTGTGCGACGAGTGGAGCGCCAGAGGTCGCACGAACCTGTGGGGAGTGATCCCTGAGGTAGTCGAGATGCAGAGCGAGGCGGGCGCTGCGGGCGCGTTGCACGGAGCCGTGACCAAGGGCGCGCTCGGCACGACGTTCACGGCCAGTCAAGGTCTGCTGTTGATGCTGCCGAACATGTTCAAGATCGCCGGCGAACTGACGCCCACGGTGATTCACGTGGCAGCGCGCACCCTCGCGACTCATGCCCTCAGCATCTTCGGCGACCACAGCGATGTGATGGCGGCCAGGACTACAGGCTTCGCGATGCTGTGTGCAAGCAGCGTCCAAGAAGCAGCCGACCTCGCGGCGGTGGCCCACGCAGTCACGCTCGACTCCCGCGTTCCGTTCCTACATTTCTTCGATGGATTTCGCACGAGTCACGAAATCGCGACGATCGAGATCCCTTCCGCTGAGGATCTCGCGGCGCTGATCGATCCGACCGCTATCAGCGCCCACCGAGCGCGTGGGCTCGACCCTGATCGACCGGTCCTGCGCGGCAGCGCGCAGAACCCCGACGTGTTCTTCCAAGCCCGCGAGGCGTGCAACCCCTTCTACGACATGGTGCCGAGCGCTGTGCAATCCACGATGGACCACCTCGCCGAAAGGACCGGGCGGCACTACCACCTAGTGGACTACCACGGGGCACCCGACGCCGATCGGGTGATCGTGCTGATGGGGTCAGGCGCCGGAGCCGCGCGGGAAACGGTCGACGAGCTGTGCCGGCACGGCGATCGTGTCGGGGTTGCCGTCGTACGCCTGTTCCGTCCTTTCCCAACGGAGGCACTCCTGGCCGCCCTCCCGCCGACGACCAGAACTGTGGTCGTGCTCGACCGAACCAAGGAACCGGGAGCACCGTTCGAGCCGCTGCATCTCGATGTCCTGTCAGCGCTCTGGCACAGCCCGGCCACGGCCTGGGTCGACGGGCAGACGCCACGCGTCATCGGCGGCCGATACGGGCTGAGCAGCAAGGAGTTCACCCCGGCGATGGTCAAGGCGGTCTTCGATGAGGCCGCCACGGCGCAACCTCGGAATCGCTTCACGGTCGGGATCATCGACGACGTCACCCACACAAGCCTGACCTACGACCCCTCGTTCACCACGGATCGGGCGCGGGTCAGGGCCGTGTTCTACGGACTCGGTTCAGACGGAACGGTCGGCGCGAACAAGAACACGGCCAAGATCGTCGGCAAGAACACCGATCTCGATGTGCAGGCGTACTTCGTATACGACTCGAAGAAGTCGGGGTCGATGACCGTGAGCCACCTCCGGTTCGATCCCGATCCGATCCAGAGCACCTACCTGATCGACCGGGCGACCTTCGTCGGAGTTCACCAGTGGAGCTTCCTGTCGCGGATCGAAGTGCTCGCTGTGGCTCAAGACGGCGCGACCGTGTTGATCAACTGCCCGTATCCGGCAGACGAAGTCTGGGATCGGCTGCCGGTCGAGGCGCAGCAGACCATCATCGATCGCAATCTGGTCGTGTACGCAATTGATGCCGCTGCGGTCGCCAAGGCCGCCGGGCTGCCCGGTCGCGTGAACATCGTGATGCAGACGTGCTTCTTCGCCCTCGCCGGGGTGTTGCCGACCGCCGAGGCAATCGCCAAGCTCAAAGAGGCCATCTCGTCAACGTACGGCAATCGTGGAGATGTTGTGGTCGAGCGCAACATGGCCGCAGTCGACACAACCCTGGCGCATCTCTTCAGCGTCCCGACCGGTTCGGTGGTCACTGCAACCGAACATCGCCAGCCAACGGTGTCGGGTGATGTGACCGACTTCGTCCAGCGAGTGACAGCGCGGATACTCGCCGGCGAAGGCGATCTGTTGCCAGTCAGCGCGATGCCGCCTGACGGGACGTTCCCGACGGGCACCGCTCAGGTCGAGAAGCGGACGATTGCGATCGAGATCCCGATCTGGGAACCCGATCTCTGCATCGACTGCGGCAAGTGCGCGATCGTGTGCCCGCACGCTGCGATCAGGCTCAAGGTTTACGATCCTGTCCAGCTGAGCAGCCACGACGAGCTTGGGGTGCTGAAGACGAAATCGTTCCGGAGCCGCGAGGTGCCCGGGATGTCGCTCACCGTGCAGGTCGCGCCCGATGACTGCACCGGCTGCGGCCTTTGCGTCACCGCATGCCCGGCCCACGACAAGAGCGAAGTCAAGCGCAAGAGCATCAATCTCCGCCCGATCGCCGATCATCTCGATGTCGAACGCGTTTCGTGGGACGCGTTCCTGCAGATCGACGAGACAGACCCGGCACTCTGGGATCCTGCGTCTGTCAAAACCAGCCAGCTGCGCGAACCGTTGTTCGAGTTCAGCGGCGCGTGCTCAGGATGCGGCGAAACGCCGTATCTCAAGCTGCTCACCCAGTTGTTCGGCGATCACATCCTGATCGCAAACGCGACCGGTTGCAGCAGCATCTACGGAGGCAACCTGCCGACCACGCCGTACAGCACCAACAGCGACGGCCGTGGCCCGGCGTGGAGCAACAGCCTGTTCGAGGACAACGCCGAGTTCGGTCTGGGGATTCGACTGGGGCTCGAGGCTCAGCAGAGGACAGCGCTCGGCTTGCTGTCCCAGTTGAGCCTCGGTCAGGCACCACTCGTCGACCCTGGCCTCGCCGCTTCGATCGCCGAGGGCGTGGCCGACTCGGGCGACCTGGCGATCCGCGCCCAGCGGGAACGGGTCGACGACCTGCGCGCTGTGCTGTCGGCGAATGAAGCACCCGGTGCGCCCCAACTACTCGAACTTGCCGGCTCGTTGGTCCGCAAGACGGTCTGGATCGTCGGCGGAGACGGGTGGGCCTACGACATCGGCGCCGGGGGTCTCGATCACGTGCTTGGCAGTGGCCGCAACGTCAACATCTTGGTGATGGACACCGAGGTCTACTCCAACACCGGGGGTCAGGCATCGAAGGCCACACCGAGGGCAGCCGTTGCGAAGTTCGCCGCCGGTGGCAAGGGCACCTCGAAAAAGGACCTCGGACTCGAAGCGATGTCATACGGCGACGTCTACGTGGCCCACATCGCACTCGGCGCAAGTGACATCCAAACCGTCAAGGCGCTGCTCGAGGCCGAGGCTTGGCCGGGGGTGTCGCTCGTGATCGCATACAGCACCTGCATCGCCCACGGCTTCGACATGGGCAAGTCGATGACTCAGCAGAAGGTGGCCGTGCAAAGTGGTCACTGGCCGCTCTACCGGTACCAGCCCGGCGACGGCGACGCCACCCAGCCGTTCCAGTTGGACAGTGCCGAACCATCCGTGCCGTATGCCGCATTCGCTGGTAGCGAGGCCCGGTTCTCGATGCTGCAACGAAGCGACCCGGCACGCGCCGAGGAACTGTTGGCGCTCGCCCAATCTGATGTGACAGCGCGATGGCGCTATTACGAACAGTTGGCCGGCGTCGAGCGGAGCGCTCCGGCACACGTTGCATCGGCAACTTTGGCAGAGTCGGAGGACGACGAATGACCGAGAACACTGGGAACACTGGGAACACTGGGAACACCGGGAACCCAGACCTCTCGACGACCTACCTGGGCCTCCGCCTGCGCAGCCCGATCGTTGCATCGGCCAGTCCGGTGACCGGCAACCCAGCGCTGTGGCAACGACTCGAGAGCTCGGGCGCCGGAGCCATCGTCTTGCCATCGTTATTCGAAGAGCAGATCGAGCGGGAAGCCTTCGCGATCGATGCCACATTCGACCTCGGCTCTGACACCAATGCCGAAGCATCTGGCTACTTTCCGGACCTCGACGATCTGGACACCGGACCAGCGCGGCATCTCACACTCGTCGAGAACGCCCGCGAGCAGTTGTCGATCCCGGTGATCGCGAGTCTCAACGGAACGACACCCGGCGGTTGGGTCCGGTATGCGCACCATCTCGAGAGCGCTGGCGCCCACGCCATCGAATTGAACCTCTACGACGTGATCGTCGACCCGCGTCGCAGTCCCGCCGACGTCGAACGCCGATATCTCGAACTTGTCGAGGAGGTTCGGGCCGAGGTCGAGGTGCCGCTTGCCGTGAAGCTCGGCCCATGGTTCACCTCGCTTGGTCATTTCGCAAATGCCCTCCAAGCGGTCGGCGTCGACGGCTTAGTCCTGTTCAACCGGCTGTATCAGCCCGACATCGATCTGGAAACTCTCGACGTGACGCCACGGTTACAACTGTCGACGTCGGCAGAGGCCCGGCTGCCGCTGCACTGGATCGGCATCCTGAGCGGCTCGCTCGACTGCTCATTGGCAGGAACGACGGGCGTCCACGAAGGAGCGGACGCACTCAAGTTGCTCCTCGCGGGCGCGGACGTCGCGATGACCGCCAGTGCGTTGTTGCTGCACGGCCCAGAACGGATTCGCGACATGCTGAACTGGATCAACGAGTGGATGATCGATCGCGATTACGAGAGCGTCGATCAACTGAAAGGCAGCGTCAGTCAACGCAACGTCCCAGACCCAGAGGTCTACGAGCGGGCCAACTACTACCAGGTGATGCACAGCTGGCGTCATTGATCCCGCAGGATCAATGACGCCAGTTGCTCGTTCACGTCTGCTCTGAGCGAATCAGAGCAGGGGAATTAGATGAGGCGAACCTTTTGGGCTTCTTCGCCCTTCTTGCCCGGTGCTACCTCGAACTCGACTGCATCGCCCTCGTTGAGGGACTTGTAGCCATTGCCTTCGATATTGGAGAAGTGGACGAACACATCGGCGCCACCTTCTCGAGAGATGAAGCCGTAACCTTTTTCGGCATTGAAGAACTTCACGGTACCTGTGGTCATTACGTTTCCTTACAAACAAGTGAGTCGCCGTCGGCGACCGCCTGAGACGTTATCCCATGCTCGCCGATTCCGGTCTTTCTCCGGACGAAATCACATCAGGTCTTGTGGTGCTCGGCCTGTTCGAAGATCGCACTCGCACGCCCGACGAGCAACGGGTCGACCGGGCCGATCCGGTCGAGGTCCTTGTTCGCGTAGGGCATCCGGTGCAGCACGTACCGCATTGCATTGAGCCGGGCACGCTTCTTGCAGTCGCTCTTGATCACGGTCCACGGCGCGTCGTCTGTGTCCGTCTGGACGAACAATGCTTCCTTGGCCTTGGTGTAATCGTCCCACTTATCGAGGGAAGCAAGATCGACAGGTGAGAGCTTCCATTGCTTCAACGGGTGATTCTTGCGTTCCAGGAACCGTCGCTGCTGCTCTTGTTGACTGACCGAGAACCAGAACTTGACCAGATGCACACCGCTACGGACCAGGTTGCGCTCGAACTCTGGGGCTTGGCGCATGAACTCGTCGTACTCGCCCGGGGTGCAGAATCCCATCACGCGTTCGACGCCTGCGCGGTTGAACCATGACCGATCGAACAGCACGATCTCGCCCTTCGTCGGGAGATGCTGCACGTATCGCTGAAAGTACCACTGGCCGAACTCGGCCTCGGTCGGCTTCTGCAGCGCGACGACGCGCGCCCCACGCGGATTGAGGTGTTCCATGAAGCGCTTGATCGTGCCGCCCTTACCCGCGGCATCGCGTCCCTCGAACAGGATCACCAGTCGTTGCCCGGTGTCATTGACCCAGGCCTGCATCTTCAACAACTCGACCTGGAGCTGATACTTCTGGAGCTCGTAGGCCTTGCGCGACAGCAGGTTCTCGTATGGGTAAACCGTGTTCGGCCAGGCCAGGTCGAGTTCGTCGTCCTCGGTCAGCGGCGGCTCCCCGAAAACGACATCGTCCTCGTCCCGGAGCGACTCGCGCAGCATGCTCAATTCGTCCGGCGACGCTCCATCTAGCACCGCCTGAATCCACTGCGCGACGGACGACAACTCGTCCCGGCCTGCGTTGTGGAGAACGTCCTGGACTGCGTTGAGCTTGGCGAGCCTGGCGGCCTCGATCGCCCTTTCCACTTCGAATTTCTCGATCCCCTTCGGGGTCAGTGATGGTGATCGATCACCGGCCTTCACCGGTCGTGGGCTCTTCTTGGCAGGCATGGGACGTCCCTGGTATCTGTGGTGGTGGAACGGACTAGGTCGTGTGGACGATCAAAACGTTGCACTTTGCGTGGCGGACAACATCGTTTGCGATCGAGCCGAGTACCCGTGATGCTCCTTGGACCCGCTTGTTACCGACGA
>JANOEM010000298.1:0-3665 GCA_031413195.1 Actinomycetes bacterium | reverse complement strand
GACCGGCCGATCAACGAACATCACCGACACGATCGTCGCCGTCTCAGCCAACGGCGACGTCCCCGTCAGGGTCCCGGTGACACTGCCACCAACATGCCTGCGCGTGCGCCGCGGCGAACACTTCCGGCTTGTGGTCGCCGGCGGGGCCTTCCCCCGCTTCGCCAGAAACCCGGGCACGGGCGAATCCCCCGCGACCGCCACCACATTCCTTACCGCCCGAATCGACGTCCACCACGACGCCGAGCACCCGAGTTCATTGACGCTCCCGCACATCAAGACTTCGTGACGCAGGACTTCGCTCGGACTCTTCGGGGTATCTGCTTAGGGACTGTCAGTTAGCCTGGTTCGCCGAGCACCATTCGAGGCAGCGGCGACGACGACATCGTTTCGAGTGGCGTCCCTTCATCGGACGCGTCGCAGACCCTGATTCTCGGGTGCCCGAGACCGGGCGGAATGAGACTGTGCCTTGTTCTGCTCGGTCAGTGCCGGTCGAACGCGAACAGCAACCAGGGTTCGGGAACCCCCTTCAGGATGTGTTCGCCGCGATCGACGAACCGGAACTCGGAGCCCAGAAGCAGGTCGGCGATCGTTCGCGACACCAGGACCTCACCGGACGCTGCGGCTCCGGCGACTCGTGCCGCGATGTGGACGCTCATCCCGGCGATGTCTTCTCCGCGGAGTTCGCACTCCCCGGCGTGCACTCCGGCTCGCACCTCGATCTGCATCTCTGCAAGAGCGTCCACGATCGCGCGTGTGCACTGAAGAGCAGCGCTTGGCGTGTCGAAAACTGCGACGAAGCCGTCGCCGGTGGTGTTCACCTCGCGCCCATCGAAGTGCTCGAGGTGGCGTCGCACCGTGCGATCGTGGGCGTCCAGGATCGCGCTCCACTTACGATCCCCCACGGCGCTGAGATGTTCAGTCGAGGACGCGATGTCAGTGAACACGACGGTGAGGAGCTGTCGTCGCGAAACAAGCGAGGCAGCTTTCCCTGTCAGGAATGATGCGACCTCGGAGAGGATCTCATCGTTGTCGTCACCGAACAGCAGATTGCTCGCGCTGTGCGTCTCGAGCAGCTGCGCTCCGGGAATCACCGAAGCGAGGTACGACGCAAACTGCCGAAGGGCCGGGGTAGACACGACGAGCGTCGGCACGGAGACCCTTCCGAGGAGGTCCCGGACGTCGAGATCACGCCACACGCGACGGTAATGCTCCTCCGCCATACCGGGCGTCGCTGCTGCGCGACTGAGGCGCGCCAGTGCATCCAGCTGACTCGGATCCCCGGCGACTGACGGCCATCCGGCACCCAACGCGGTCGTCCCCCACACCGATCGGAGAAGCGCAGCGAACTCGTTGATGAACTCCTCGGTCCAGCCGTCGGGGTAGTCCTGCGCCCATGCGAACCTGGCGGCCGTATTGGCCAACACGAGCGCCCGCACCCGCTCGGGGTGATGGTCGACGAAGTTGATCGCAACAGGGCCCGCCTCGGCCTCCACGAACAACGCGGCCGACTCCGACTCGACGGCGTCGAGCACCGCCAACAGATCCGCCGTCCACTCGTCCACGGTCGGGGCCGCCCCTCGGTGCAGGCGCTCGGACGCACCCGTTCCCCGCCGGTCGAACAAGATCAATCGACTGAACGACGCCAGCCGTCGATTGAACGCCGCTTCGGCCGCAACGTCCCACTGGAGATCCAGGTGACAGAACCCGTGGTGAAAGACCAGGTCGATCGGACCGTCCCCGATCACCTGATACGCCACCTGCAAGCCGTCGACTTCGACATAGTGGGTCGTCGGAATCGTCACGCTCACCGCAACATCATCGCACCCGACGAGAACCGAGAAGCAGATCGGAGCCCAAACTGGTCTTGGCGAAGTCGGTCACCCTTCAGTTTCGCGGTGACATCACATGCACCGCCGACCTGAACCGTCCGGCAAAGGACCCCCATCGGACGCGCGCTACCCGAATGTGGTGGTTGCAGGTCGATTGCCGCTCGTGTGGCGATTCGACCTCGATGCTGTCTGCCTCGGGCCACTCGACGCAGGCAGCGTCGGTGCCGACCTCAGTCGGCCAGCGCCGCCTGTTGCGAGGCTGTCGTCATCGTGAGACACTGCGCACAAATCACTCCAGCGAAGGAGACCGGTGAGCAGGATCCAGTTCACGGCAGCATTCCCGAACATTCCAAGCGAGCAGCTGGGCCAGTTCAAGCGACTCGCCGCTCAAGCGATTGCGATCACGCGGACGGAGGACGACAACCTCCAGTACGACTGGTTCTTCAACGCCGACGAAACGAAGTGTGTCATTCACGAGGCCTACACCAGCTCCGATGCGGTGTTCACTCACACCGAGAATCTCGGTGAGCTCCCCGCACGGATTAGCGCAGTGGGTGGAGTCATGGAGGTCGAATGCTTCGGGACCCCATCTGACGAACTCCGATCCATGCTGGGGGCAATGAGCCCTGACATCTACACGCCGTTCCGGAGCGAATAGAGCATGACCGAGCAATCGATGATTGCCTAGCGCATCGATCATCGTGTGTGACGGTCTGCCGACCCGTTGATCAAATCCCGCTCAGGAGTCGCGCACACCAACCAGCAACAAGCGAGCGGTATCCGGAGAAGTCATTCACCTCTTCGGTTCGACGGCCGACTGCACAATCACTGGAAGCGTCCGGTCGAGGACCAGCGACTGAGACATCCGACAAACAGTCCAGGACGACGTCCAGAGTGGAATCCGTGTCCGTTGGTCGCTCGGCTACCGAGACAGCTCACGTCGATCGGCAGGCTGGAAGCGAGACCGGAACCACCGCCTGATGAGGCTCCAGCGCTCAGGGGCGAGGCGGCCGTGAGGATGTCGGAGTGTCGTGCGGGTCGCTCGAACTCAGCCTCGATCATGGAGTATTGAGTCCCGGTTCGGCTCAACGGGTGTCTCACACCTGCGAAGATGCTTGGATGAGTGAGACACGACCAGCGGCCGTGAAAGACCTTCGTAGCGTGGCCGCCGTGCTCGCCGACGCCTTCAACGACGATCCGGTGTTCGCGTGGGTCTTTCCCGACTTGGAAACCCGGCTTCGGCTGCTCGAGGCGATGTTCGGGTTTATGGCGGAGCATGTCTATCTCCCGGTCGGTCGGAGTGTGATCGCAGATGACGCAGCAGCGCTCTGGCAACCGGCCGGTGTCACGGTTGGCGACGAGTTCTGGGTTGAACATGGTGAGGCGTTCGCCGTGTCGATCGATCGTCAGATGGAACGGCTGGGGGCGCTGGCCGCCGCCATGGATGAACACCATCCAGTCGACGACTGCTGGTACCTGCTGGCGATCGGCGTCAGGCCGTCAGCTCAGGGCCGGGGTTTGGGCGGCCGCATGCTCACTCACACCCTGGAGCAGATCGACACAGCGAACGAGCCGGCGTACCTCGAGGCGACGTCATCGCGCAGCAGGGCGCTGTACGAGCTGCACGGTTTCGAGGTGACCGGTGAGTTCGCCGTCGACGACAGCCCGCCGCTGTGGCCGATGTGGCGACCGCCAGCTCGACGAGGAGTGTGACGGCCTGATCCCTTCGCCACGAACGCCGGCAAACACCTGACATTTCGTCCCACTCGATAACCGGAGTGTCCAACACCTCAGCTCGGTTTCCAACGGCGTTATCACCCGTCGACCGGAGCGTCC
>JANOEM010000297.1:0-3435 GCA_031413195.1 Actinomycetes bacterium | reverse complement strand
GCGGGGAGCGCCGCCATCGCAGTCGTCGGCTCCGCCGTCGCGTCGGCGTTCGGCCCCTCGAGCCTCGCCGGACGTGCCGAAGTAGAGCCAGGCATCCGCATCGATTTCCCGGTGCTGATCCTCGGTGCTGTTGCGACGGTGGTATTGGTCTTCACGGTGTGCGTGCTCGGCGCGGTCCGCACCACCACCCGCACGCGCCACCAGCCCACCCGCGTCCTACCATCAGCGCTAACGACGTACGCCCCGCCGACCGCGGTCGCCGGACTCGCTCTTGGCCGCTCACCGCGAAATGGGGGCGGAGGCAGCAAAGCCGTTGTCCTCAGCACGGCCGCAGCAATCGTTGGTCTGATCACTGCAGGCATCCTCGTCGAAGGCCTTGACACAGTCATTGCTCAGCCGCGCGAGTTCGGAGCGTCGTGGCAATACTCGTTCGGCGACTTCGTCGGAGCCGAGTCGTTGGACCAGGCGATCGAACAGATCGCGGCCGATCCGCTGCTCACTGACGTTGCGTTGGTCCATAGCACTGGGCCGCTGCCGCTCGAATCAGTGCGGGTGTTCTGGGTTCTCAGCTTCACGTTGGTCAAAGGCGATCTCGGTCCAGTGATCGTCGAAGGCAGGGCTCCGGTGGCAGACGACGAGGTGGCCGTCGGAGTCTCGACGCTCAACGAACTCGGCAAAGGGATCGGCGATGTGATCGATGCCATTCCCCTGCTGGCAGCTGGTGGCGCAGCGACCCCTTCGGCAACGGGCACGCTGGGTCCCTTGACCATTGTCGGCGTTGCATTGATCAGCGACGACAGTCTCGGGGTCGGCCCGGGGAGTGGCATCATTCTCACCGAAACCGCTCGTCGCCAGATCGACCCCGCGGCGAGCCCCGTAGTACTCGTTCGCACCGACCCTGACGTCCCTGAAGCCGAGACCGTGCGTCGTTTGCAGGACACCTACGGGGAATTGACGGTCCCAAGTCCGCAGTCGGATGTGTCGAACCTCTCACTCATCTCCGGTACCCCGTGGCTGATCGCGCTGCTCGTCGCCGCCCTTGCGGCCGGAGCGCTCGGTCACTCGTTGATCAGCGTGGTGCGCCGCAATCGGCGCGACATCGGTGTGCTCCGCGCGCTCGGGTTCACGAGAGGTCAGGTGTCTGCGTGCGTGTCGTGGCACGCGAGTCGGCTGTCCGCGATTGCGATCGCGATCGGCGTGCCGCTAGGGATCATTGTCGGGCGCTGGGCGTGGTCAACGCTTTCGCGCGCTGTCGGTTTCGCGCACGGTCCTGTCGTCGGTGTCGCCGTACCGTTGGTTGCCGCAGTAGCGACCTTCGTCGTCGCAAATGCTGTTGCCGCGATCCCGACACTCCAGGCTCGCCGGGACGATCTGATCGACTCGTTGCGCGACGAGTGACTCGCGCGTGACCCTCGCAGCCGTCGAGGGACGGTCCATCAGACCGCTCACCCTCGCGACTCGCTCACGGCTTGTCCGACCGATCGCCACAACCGGTCGATCGGCAGGATGTGGATCCGGTCCTCGAACGTGAAAGAACGTTCACCCGTCGAAAACGCGACCCCGGCAACGAATCGATGCCCCAAGGCGTCCCGGAGTTTACGCAGCCCCGCAAGCTCACTTCCAGCGACTCGTTGACTCGCTTTGACCTCGAACGCCAGGACCTTGCCGTCGTCATACTCGACGACCAGATCTACCTCGTCGTCCCTTGCCTTCGGGCCAGCATTCGTTCGCCAGTGGCCGAGCGTCACCGGCTCATCGAGCCACGAAACCTGCTGACGAAGTTCGCCAACCACGAACGTCTCGAGAACGTGAAGTCATGACGTTCGTCGCCACTGGGCTCAGCAACGACGACATCGCCGAGCGCCTCTACCTCTCACCCCTCACGGTCAAGACCCACGTCAACCGCGCCATGATGAAACTCGGTGCTCGCGACCGGGCCCAACTGGTGGTATTCGCCTACGAAGGCGGCCTGCTCCAACCCGGACGCCGGGCGTAACCCTGACCCGTTGAAATCGAGGCGAGGCGAGCGACCTCGACGAAGTGTCGACAGACCACGAATCGGAGCTCGGATGGATCCATGGGTCGGGGCAATGCGACCGGACCACGGTTGGCGCGCCGAGTACCTTCGGATCGTCATGACGTCACTGGCGGACACCGAGGCGCGCACATCCGATGGTGGCATCGTCCGGTTCGTCACTACGAAGCCGTGGAGTGTCGTGAGACTCAGCTGGGCCGATTGCGGAACTTCCATATGAAGCGTTCGACCGGCTGTGGTGTACAACGGGGCAATGGGAATCGTCAACACTCGAATTGTGCTCGCTCGTCGTCCTGTGGGGGAGGCAACGGCGGACTGCTTCTCCGTCGAGGTCGAGCCACTACGCGATCTTGAGGCTGGCCAAGTCCGCGTTGGCGTCGAGTTCATCTCGGTCGACGCAGGAACGCGCACCATGTTGCGCGGTGAAGGCTTCCATCTACAGGTCGGGCTCGGTCAGGTCATTCACGCCGGCGGTGTCGGTCGCATCATCGAGTCCAAAGCTGACGGCTGGAGTGTCGGCGACGCAGTCAAAGGCGGCTTGGGCGCACAGACCATCGCGACAATCTCACCGGCATTGATCGAGAAACTCGATGATTCGACCGCTCCGCTGAGCGCCCATCTCGGAGTACTCGGCGGGTCCACAGGTGTGACCGCGTGGATCGGCGTGCGGCGAGTCGCCCGGCCCAACCCCGGTGACGTGTTCGTCGTGTCCGCGGCAGCCGGTGCCGTTGGCTCGCTGGTCGGACAGATCGCTAAGCGCGACGGAGCGCGGGTGATCGGCATCGCCGGCGGCCCTCGCAAGGTCGAGTACCTCACGGCCGAACTCGGATTCGACGACGCCATCGACTACAAGAATGAAGACGTCAACCAGCGTCTGCGTCAACTCGCGCCCGCCGGTGTGAACATCTTCTTCGACAACGTCGGCGGTCCAATCCTCGACTCCGTGCTCGACAATCTGGCGTTGCGCGCTCGCGTGGTGATCTGTGGCGCTATTTCCCAGTACGACGACATGGACAATGTCGTTGGTCCGTCGCGGTACCTCCGTTTGGCCGAGCGACAGTCGTGCATGGAGGGCTTTGCCTACTTCCACTTCCCCGAGAGCTTCGCCGAAGCCACAGCTGAACTGGCTGCGTGGCTGGCCGACGGATCAATCGTGCTGGCCGAGGAAATCCTTGAGGGCATCGAGCGCTACCCCGATGCCCTCCAGTTCATGTTCAACGGCGGCAACCTCGGCAAACTCCTCGTCAAGGTCAACTGACGGCCGCCCAATACCACCCTCTGTCACCCGTTCCATGAGAAGAACCATGTCGCGCGACCACGCCTTGAGTAGCCGCTCGAGATGCGTCTTCGTCGCCGCATGGCCCACGTCGAAAGCGTTCACCACGACACCGTCTGCCGAG
>JANOEM010000296.1:0-3282 GCA_031413195.1 Actinomycetes bacterium | reverse complement strand
GATGCGCGCCAGGTCGACCGTGGCCTTCGGGTCGGTGCCGTAGAACTCTCGAATGGCGCCCCCGAGCAGATCGACGAAGCGGTCCTACACCGAGTCCTCGACCAGCACGTAGTCGGGAGCGATGCAGGTCTGGCCCGCGTTCACGAACTTCGCCCAGGCCACCCGCCTCGCTGCAACACCGAGGTCGGCGTCGGCGGCGACGATCGTGGGGCTCTTGCCGCCGAGTTCGAGCGTGACCGGCGTGAGATGCTTGGCCGCTGCCGCCATCACGATCCGCCCAACCGTGCCGCTGCCCGTGTAGAAGATGTAGTCGAAGTGCTCGTTCAACAGTGCCGTGGTTTCGTCGACCCCGCCGGTCACGACCCGCACCACCCTCTCGTCGAGGTAAACCGGGATGAGCTCTGCCATGAGCGCAGAGGTTGCCGGAGCGACCTCGGACGGCTTGAGAACGACTGTGTTCCCAGCGGCGAGCGCAGCCACCAGCGGTGCCAGCAACAGCTGGGCCGGATAGTTCCATGGGGCAATGATCAACACCACGCCGAGCGGCTCCGGGCGAATCTCGGCCGAACCTGGTTTGAACGACATCGCGACTTTGACCTTGTGGGGAGCGCACCAACGATCCAGGTTCTTCAGAGCATCCTTGATCTCGCCGAGCACCAGGCCGACTTCGGTGGCGTAGGCCTCCATCGGAGCCTTGTGGAGGTCGTTCGCCAATGCGGTGAGGATCTTGTCCTCGTGCTCGACGAGCATCCGCTGCAGTTGGCCGAGTTGTGTACGACGCGATGCCAGGGCCAACATCACCCCGGCGTCGTAGGACGATCGAAGCGACGCAACGATCTCAGCAGCACCCGTGGCTGGGATCTCATCGTTCGGTAGTTGAGCAGGAGTCATGTCGATCACCCTACGCCCAGTGATGTGTCCTGCGATCAGTCGCCGATCGACCCGTCGATCGCCTGACGGATGAGATCGGCATGCCCGCAATGGCGGGCGTACTCCTCGATCAGATGAACAAGAATCCAGCGCAGGCTGTGCGCTGCTCTCTCTCGACGCTCGATGTCGTCGAGCGAGGCTGCGTCATAGATCCCGTCGGCGACCCCGATTTCAGTCCAGTAGGTGCCCAGCGCTTCGGCCAAGGTGGCGTCGGCAGGCGGGTGGAAGTCGCCGTCTCCGTCGCCTTCCGGATGGGCAGCGCCGTAATAGATCGGGCTCGCTTCGAGCCCCATCATCGACCTCTGCGCCCAGTTTCGCTCGACGTCGGCCATGTGCCGAATCAGCCCGAGCATCGTGATGTCGCTCGGCGGGCAGGCGGCGATCCGGGCTTGGGCATCGGTCAGACCTTGCGCCTTTCGGGCGAGCACCGCCCGTTGATAGGCGAGGAAGGCCACCAACGTCGACCGTTCATCGACCGCCAGGGCTTCGTCGGTCGGCAGTTCTGTCAACGGCTCGCTCATCAGCCGAGACTACTTCGGCTTGCAGGTGCCCGGTCGCTGGCGAACTGAATGCCTCAATCGCACAAGAATGTTCGGTTGAGACATTCAGTTTGAGGTTCTCGGCTAGTTCGGCTGACAGATCGGGCAGAAGTAGCACGATCGCCCACCGAGTTGCACGGTCTGGATCGGGGTCGCGCAACGCAAGCAGATGTCTCGGTGGTAGACGTAGGTCGCGTCTCCTCGACGCACCCGGCCACCCTTGGGGAGCGTGAGTTCGCTCCGATCGACCGTGATGATTCGATTGTCCTTCACGCCCTTGCGCAGCATTGCGGAAATTGTGGCCCAGAGCGCTTGCAGTTCGCTCGAGTCGGTGTCACGTCCTGCGCGGTTCGGGTTGATGCCGTTGACGAATAGCGCCTCTGCTCTGTACACGTTTCCCACTCCGCACAGGATCGACTGGTCGAGCAGCAGCGCGCCGAGAGGCTGTTTCGAACGAGAGATCTTGTCGAGCGCGCGATTGGCCTTGCCGTCGCGCCGCAACGGGTCCGGTCCGAGCCTGGCGACGATCCGGTCTCTGTCATCGCTTGTACCGACCGCACAGTCCGTCGGACCGGAAAGATCGATGGTCGCCAACTCGGACTGCATCCTCATCCGGACCATGCCGATCGGTGGCGGAGCGTCGGGCCCTTTCGCTACCCGGAACTTGCCGAACAAGCCGAGATGAACGTGGCCGACGTCGCCGTTGTCCCACCAGTAGAAGAGGTGCTTACCGTAGTTTTCCACGGAGGTCATTACACGCCCGTCGACACGCGCGGCGTCAGCAGAGAAGCGGCCCTGTGGCGATGAAACTGCGATCGTGCGCCCCGCGAGCACCTTGTTCTGTTCGATCGCCAAGCGGGCAATCGTGTGTCCCTCGGGCATGGTGTCGAATGGTATCCACCTCGGGGATTCCCCGGCGGCTCTTGGCCTCTGCCACGGTGAGACATTCGGCACCCATGGTTGTGGTTCGTCTCCAATGCTGGACCGAACAACAACCATGGGCGCGATTCGTCTCAGAACGGGTCGTTCTCGACAAGGAGGGGCTGCTCATCCGCCGCGGCCCGCCGCGCCCTCTGGCGGCGGATCCGATACGTTGGCTAGGCCATGAAGTTCCAGCTCGACGATGCCGAACTCGCCAGTTGCGTCGGGTGCGGGCTGTGCTTGCCTCACTGCCCGACCTACCGGGTCACGGGCGAGGAAGGGCTGTCACCGCGCGGCCGGATTGCCTCAATGCGCACCGTTGCCTGGGAGGGCGCACCGGTCGATGACCAGTTCGTGCACTTCATGGACAGCTGTGTGCAATGCCGGGGCTGCGAGCCGGCGTGCCCGTCGGGCGTTCCTTATGGAAGCTTGATCGAGACCACCCGGGCGATGTTGGCCGACACCAAACGCACCACCCCATGGTGGCAACGAGGCGGATTTCGGGTGCTCGGTCATCACCGCACGCTACTCGCGGGCTCGAGCCTGCTCGCGCTTGCCCAGCGCGCAAGGGTCGTCCCGAAGCGCCTCGGCCTGACCACGCTCCCGATTCGTCGGGGCCCACCGATCACGGCAACAGGCAACGACGTCTGGATGTTCATCGGCTGCGTGATGGACGCCTGGCAGCGGCCCACCCATCGAGCGACCCAGCGGGTCGTCCAGTCGACCGGTGCAACATGCGCCGTCGCAGCGCGAGGAGGTGACTGCTGTGGCGCGCTTCATGCTCACGCAGGTTTGATCGACGAAGCAAGGCGTCTAGCCCGGCGGACGATGGCCAGCATGCCCGGCAGCAATCCGGTCATCGTCAACTCGGCGGGATGCGGCGCGGCGATGA
>JANOEM010000295.1:0-1675 GCA_031413195.1 Actinomycetes bacterium | reverse complement strand
CTTGCCGCAATTTCCCCGACACAGAAACCAGGATTGGTTGACGCTCGTCGTATTCACAGGCACAATGACCTCCGTGATCCTCAGCCTCTCGCCCTCGATCATTCTGATTTCGTAGCGCACGTCCACCAGACGTGCGCCTTTCGCCGCCCAACGGGGCGGTTTTTTTATGCCCGAACCCACATGCCCGAATCAGGAGTTCCCGATGAACACCAACTTGCCCCCAACCGTGACCCCGACAACCTTGCCCACGACAAACATGCCGTCGACGGTCGAGGTCTTCGACACCACGTTGCGCGACGGCCTGCAGGTGGAAGGCGTCTCGGCCTCGGTCGAGGACAAGCTCCGGATCGCAGAGCAACTCGACTTACTGGGCGTGCACTTCATCGAAGGTGGATGGCCGGGTGCGAACCCCAAAGACGTCGAGTTCTTCGCGAGGGCCGCGACGGAACTGAAGCTCGGTACGAGCACGCTGGTCGCGTTCGGATCCACTCGTCGCCCGAAGGGCAAGGTCGACGATGACGCAACGCTGCGCAACCTGATCGAGGCCGGAACGAGCGCTGTTTGCATCGTCGCCAAGAGTTGGGACTACCACGTTCTCAACGCGCTCCAGACGACGCTCGACGAGGGAGCAGCGATGATTGCGGACTCGGTCGAGTTCCTGCGGTCGCACGACAAGCGGGTCCTGGTCGACATGGAACACTTCTTCGACGGATACAAGCGCAACCCCGAGTTCGCCCTGCGAGCGTTGGAGGCAGCGATCATCAAGGGGGCCTCGCACGTGGTGTTGTGCGACACCAACGGTGGTTCACTCCCGCACGAAGTTGGTCAGATCGTCGCCGACGTTCGCCGCCACATCGGCAACGATGCCGTCATCGGCATCCACTGCCATGACGACACCGGTTGTGCCGTCGCCAACAGCATGTCGGCAGTGCTTGCGGGCGCAGCGCATGTGCAGGGCACGCTCAACGGCCTCGGCGAGCGGACCGGCAACTGCAACCTCACGACTGTCATCCCAAACCTGCAGATGAAGCTGGGCATCGAATGCCTTCCCGAAGGCCGCCTCGAGCGGTTGACCTCGGTCAGCAACCACATCGCCGAGGTGCTCAATCGACCGTTGAATCCGCAGGCGCCCTACGTGGGTTCGTCGGCCTTCGCACACAAGGCTGGCCTGCACGTGTCGGCAATCGTGCGTGCCAAGGATGCCTATGAGCACATCGACCCCGAACTCGTCGGAAACGGGACGAGATTCGTGGTCAGCGAGATGGCCGGTCGGGCGACCTTGACGATCAAGGCAGAAGAACTGGGGCTCGCCCTGGACGGGCCAGCGATCAATCAGGTAATCGACGATCTGAAGCGACTCGAGCACGAGGGATACCACTTCGAGGCCGCCGACGCGTCGCTCGAGCTGCTGATGCGCCGGTCGAGCGGCTGGCAGCAGGAGTTCTTCAGGGTCGAGAGCATGCGCGTGATCACCGACGAGCTTGCGAGCGGACAATTCACCACTGAGGCAACAGTCAAGGTGTGGGTGGGGGAGCAGCGCTTCGTGCAGACCGGCGAAGGAAATGGGCCGGTCAACGCGATCGACAACGCAGTCCGAGCTGCGCTTGCCGAGCAGTACCCGCAGCTGGCGAAGGTGCATCTGGTCGACTTCAAGGTTCGGATCCTCGACGGTTCC
>JANOEM010000294.1:0-2190 GCA_031413195.1 Actinomycetes bacterium | reverse complement strand
GCCCCAACCCCATTGGAAGACTGCCACGATCACCCCGTAGGCGGCTCCGATCGAGAGCAGGTTCATGATCACTGCCTTCAGCGGCACCAGCAAGCTGCGGAAGACGCACATCAACAGCAAGAAGCTGAGGATCAGCACGGCGCCGATCAGGATTGGAAGCCGGCCGGCGATGTACGTCGAGAAATCGATGCCGCCGGCGGTGAAGCCACCGACGAGGACCTCGGCGCCGACATTGTCGAGCGTGTCGCCGCGAAGCTGCTGGACCAACTCGCGGGTTTCCCGGTCCTGCGCGGACGTCGTCGGGAACGCGACCCACGTCCAGGTCGTCGGCGAGACCGGCGCGCCGTCGGCACCGACCATCAGACGACCGGGCGTTGCAAAGGCGATGCCCGGTTCCGAGGCCAGCGCCGTGTCGACGTCGGCGGCAATCTCGGCCGTCATCGCCGGGTCGGCGCTGACTAAAGCGAGCGGCCCGCTGAATCCGGGTCCGAACCCCTCGGCGATGAGGTCATAGGCACGCCTGGTGGTCTGGTCCTCTTTCAACACGCCGGCATCGGTGAAGCCGAGATCGATCGACAGCAGCGGGGCCGCCAGCAACAGGAGCGAGATCGAACCACCGAAGAAAGCAGGCCACGGGTGGCGCTGGACCACCCGGCTCCAGCGGTACCAGAACCGTTGATCTCGTGGCTTCTGAGCACGGTGCTTCATCGGTTGACGGAGCGCGTGACCGAACGGGAGGTAGCCGGCGACCATGATGAGGACAGCCAGCAGCAACGCGATGCCGAGAGCAGGCCCGAGCTTCTCGGCGAACACCCCGACGAGAGTGACTCCGACGAACACGCCGACAGCGATTCCAGCGGAGCGCGAGGTGTTGTCGATCTTGTTGCCGACGAACCCGAGGAGAGCAGGCAGCAACGTGAGCGCGGCGAGCATCATCACGAGCACTGCTACCGAGCCGGAGATGGCCAGGCCGTCGACGAACGCCAGGCCCATCGCCATCAGGCCGAGCAACGAGATGATCACCGTGATTCCAGCGAACAACACCGCTCGACCGCTGGAGTCGATCGAGGCCATGACTGCGGTCTCCGGCTCGAGACCCTCGTGCAGACCCTCTCGGTATCGCGAGACGATGAAGAGCGCGTAGTCGATCCCGACACCGAGTCCGATCATCGCTGCCATCTGCGGTGCGAACTCGGGCATTGAGAAACCGTGACTGGCAATGCCGATCAAACCGATGCCGACCCCGAGGCCGAAGATGGCCGTGACGATGGGAAGCCCCATCGCCAGCACCGAACCGAATGCGATGAGCAGGATGATCACTGCGGCGAGCAAGCCGAGCAACTCGCTCTCGGGGAAGCTGATCGCTTGGAAGATCTGACCGCCGTACTCGATGGTCAGATCAGGGACGTCGATCTGCTCGCCCAACGCCTTGATGTCGTCGGCGACAGCCATGAACTCGGCCTGTGTGCGGTTGCCGACCGAAAGGTCGGCGAATGCGATCGGCTCGGTGCTACTGATCTGCGCCGCGCCGAATTCGTCGTACGGGCTCGTCACCTTGATGCCGGGCATCTCGGCAACCTCAGCCGGCGTGGTCGACCGCCGCGGTTAGTTCGGCGATGCCTTCAGGAGGCAGATACCCGAGCTCCTCGCACAGGCGGATCTGGTACCTGAGTTCGTTGAATGAGGCGAGCGCAATTCCGAGGAACCGTCGAAATTCCTGCTTGCCCGGCCGCATTGAACCCTCCACAATATTCGAGGCGATCGAGACTGCGGCTCGGCGCATTTGCGAAGTGAGCCCGAACCGTTCATCGGACGGCAACATCTTGGTAGTTTGATAGACGCAAAGCGCTAGCTGGTGCGAGGCCCGCCATGCCTCGAGCTTCTCAAAGCGAGGGGATAATGCGTTGGCTGACATGGGACCAATCTGGGGCCGGACGGGTGGAGGCGCAGCATCATTCGCACCCAGAGCGTGGTGTATTCACGTCCTCACGTCCTCACGTCCTCACGTCCTCACGCCCTCACGTCCTCACGCCTTGCTAAACGTCGCCCTGACCGGCAACGTCGCCGCTGGCAAGTCCACGGTCGCGAACCTGTTTCGGCGCTGGGGCGCGGTGGTCATCGACGCCGACCAGCTGGTGCGCGAGGTCCAGTCGCCAGGGCATCCGGTGCTCGGCGCCATCGTGCGCCGGT
>JANOEM010000293.1:0-4105 GCA_031413195.1 Actinomycetes bacterium | reverse complement strand
TTCACGATTCACGCAGTATGAAAGGCCCCGGGCTTCGGTCCGGGGCCTTTCCCGTTTCTGAGATCGTGATGGCAGGGATCAGCCGCCGTTAGCGACGTTGTAGTTGGTGATCAGGTCGTTGGCTTGCTGCGCGGCGTTGGTCAATGCGGTCTGGGGATCGCCACCGGTCAAGACGTCGGCCACCGCCGCTGCCGTAACGCGTCGAACCTGCTGCAACGGCCCGATCACGGGACCATTCGAGGTCGGGGCATCGCGCGATCCGAGGAGTTGGTCGTAGGCGACCTTGAACCGAGGGTCATTGACATAGACCGATTTGATCGGATCGAGGTCGAGTGCGTCGGAGCGAACGGGTACGTAGCCGCTGACCGCTGCGAACTCAGACTGGAACTGCGCGCTCTCGAGGTATTCCATGAAGTCCCATGCAGCAGCAGCCTTCGGCCCGCCTTGGTCGACGATGTAGAGCGAGTTGCCGCCGACGAGAGCACCGAGACCGTCGTCCGGGCCCGGCATCATCCCGACGCCGACATCGGCGGTTGTGATCCCGGGGATCAACCCGTTGCCGAGCACGCTGAGCACCAGGCCAAGCGCTGCAGACGTCGAGATCGTCATCGCCGCAGGCGCTTCGGCGTTGGCCAGCTTGAGTAGCGCGTCCTGCCCGCTTGCGTTGTCGCCGACGTACACGCCACCGCCTTCGGTAACCAGCTTCTGGAGATACGTCATCAAGGCAACCCCGGGGGCCTCGTCGTACAGCACCCGCGTCGCCGGAGCTGCGCGCCCGTTCTCGTTATCGGCGTAGAACTCGCCACCCTTGGACAGCCACTGCTCGATGTACCAGCCGCCGCCACCGTCGAAGTCGCTGTCGAGTGAAATGCTGAAACTCGCAGCACCCGACTCGACGATCTGCTTGCCCTGGGTGAACAACTCGTCCAGCGTGTCGGGCGGATTGTCGGGATCGAGACCGGCTTCCACGAGATCCGGGCGCAAGTAGAACAACACCGGCAGGCTGACGTTGAACGGCATCGACCACTGCACGCCCTGGGTCGCGTATGCACCGAGAGCCTGAGGCAGGAACGGGGACAGGTCGTACTCGGCGGATTCGGCGCAGGCCTGGGTCGGCACGATGCTGTTCGTGTCAACCATCTGCTGCACCATGTACTCGGGCATCTGGACCATGTCGGGCCGGTTTTCCTGGCTGCTCTGCAAGTACTTGTCGATGGTCTCGCCGTACCCACCCTGGAACTGCAGGTCGACCTTGACCCGGTCCTGCGAGCGGTTGTAGTCATCGGTCAGTCGCGCCAAGGCGTCGCCGTTCTCGTTGGACAGACCGTGCCAGAACGTGATCTCGACCGGACTGGTCTGGGAGTCCAGCAGTGACGTATCACACGGGGGCAGGCTGTCGAGCAGGGTCGGGACCGTGGTCGGCGGAGCGGCAGTGGTTTCGACCGCCGTTTCCTGCGGTGGCACTGTTTCACCAGGAGGAACGGTTTCACCCGGGGCGAGCGTTGGTGGGGGCGCAGTGATCGCCGGTGCTGTCGTCGCCGGTGCTGTGGTCGCCGGTGGGCGATCGAGGCCGGCGTTGCTGAGGCTCTCACCCGATCGGCATCCGGCTGCGATCGTGCCGGTCAGGACCAGCAGGGCGAGACCAACGGGGCGACGTGATCGCCGATCACGAACAATAGGTCGCATCACTATCCCTTCACGGCGCCGGCGGTAAGACCGCGGATCAGTTGCCGCTGGAACGAGATGAGCACCACGAAGATCGGCATCGCGACGATCACTGTGCCCGCGATCACGAGGTTGGGCTTGGTGAGACCCCCCTGTTTGAGGGCTTTGAGACCGGTTTGGACCGTGTTGTAGTCCTGATCGGTCGTGATCAGTACGGGCCACAGGTACTGGTTCCACGCACTGAGGAACGCGAACAGTGCAAGTGCCCCGATGGTTGGCCGCGACAGCGGCACGGCGACCTCGCGTAGGAATCCGAAATGGCAGAGGCCGTCCATCGATGCCGCTTCGCGCATCTCTTTCGGTATTTGCAGGAACACCTGTCGGATCATGAACACACCGAATGCCGTTGCCAGGAACGGCACGGCCAGGCCCGCGTAGCTGTTGATCCAGCCGAGGTCTTCCATCGTGCGCCGGTTGACGGTCAGCGTTGCTTCGAGCGGCACCAACAGCGTCGCCAGGAACAGGGCAAACACGATCGTCTTGCCGGGGAACTTGAGGAAGACGAACGCGTACGCCGCAAGCACGGACGAGACGACCTGGGCCAGCGTGACGACCACGGAAACGATGGTCGAATTGACCAGGGCGCGACCGAGATTGCCCGAGTTCCACGCGTCACGAATCGTCTCGGTGGTGAAGTTGGTCGGCAACAACGGATCGATCAGGACCTTGTCGAACGGCTTGAATGCGCCGACGACCATGACGTAGATGGGGAACAAGACGATGATCGCCATCACGATGAGCAGCGCGTAGCGGCCCGCCTTGCGCCAACCTCGAACCTGGTCAATTGCCATAGTGGACCCGCTTCTCGAGACCGCGGAACTGGGCCAGGGCCAACACCAACAGCACGAAGAACAACAGGATCGAGACGGTCGCGCGCAGGCCATCGTCACCGCTGGTTGCGAACCCTCTCCCGTAGGCGAGGTAGGTCAGGGTGGTCGTCGTGCCCTTGGGGCCGCCGCTCGTGAGCAGATCGACCTCGCCGAATGATTGGAAGGCCCGGGTGGTGAGGACCACGGTCGCGAACAACAGGGTGGGTGAAATGAGCGGCAGCGTGACGTTGGTGAAGCGGGTGAACCCGTTTGCGCCATCGACATATGCGCTCTCGTACAGATCCTTTGGCACGCTCTGCAGACCGGCAGTAACGACGATGAACGTGAAGCCGAGGTTGGCCCAGATGGAACTGGCTGACACGGCCCACAGTGCGGTATCGGGATCATTCAAGAATCCGGGTGTCTTCGCGGTGCCACCCAACCATGACGCGATGATGCCGACGTCCTGGTTGAGGAGGAAGAACCACATCACCGATGCAACGGCGACGCTGGTCGCGACGGTGCTGGAGAAGATGGTGCGGAATAGCCCGGAACCGCGCAGATGCTTGTCGGCAAGGACCGCGAGTCCTACCCCGAGGACGAGCCCGATCGGAACGGTGATCAGCGCGTATTTGAACGTGACGACGAGGGCATCTTGGAACTCGTTGCTCCGGAAGGCGTCGACGTACTGACCCCAGCCAGTCTTGGTGCAGCCCTGCACGCTGCATCGTTGCGTGCCGAGAAAGACGGCCTTGATCAACGGGTAGATCACGAACGCGAGCAGGACCACCACGGACGGCCCGAGCATCAGCAGGGCAAGACCCGCTTCTCGCCAGCGACGCCGCTTCATGGCGTGATGATCCGCAGTTCGGTGACCGGGTCGAATCGATGGCGGCCTTCGATCTCGGCATCGAATCGGACTTCGTCGCCGACCGATGGAGCGACCGAGTGGGGAAGTTGTCGGATCACGACCCGCAGGCCGCCGACCATCCCCGTGACGAGCTGCTCATAACCCAGTTGCTCGACGAGGGTCACCGTCATCAGCAGTTGCCCGTCAGGCGTGATCCGGAGACATTCCGGCCTGACGCCGACGAGGTGGTTGCCGGGCTCGAGCATGCCGGCCGGCAAGATGTTCATCGGTGGCATCCCGACGAATTGGGCCACGAACACCGACGCCGGCTCGGCGTAGACCTGCTGCGGCGTGCCTACCTGCTCGATCCGCCCGCGCGACATGACGGCGATCCGGGTGCCCATCGTCATCGCCTCGACCTGGTCGTGGGTGACGTAGACGAACGTCGAATCCAGGCGCTGGTGCAACGCGATGAGTTCGGCCCGGGTCTCGCCGCGCAACTTCGCGTCGAGGTTGCTGAGCGGCTCGTCCATGCAGAACACGGCGGGCTTGCGAACGATGGCGCGGGCGAGCGCGACTCGCTGTCGCTGCCCGCCGCTGAGCTGACCCGGCTTGCGGTTCACGTACTCGCCGAGACCGAGCGCGTCGGCGGCCACCTTCGCGGCGGCTGCCCGTTCGCCCTTGTCGACCTTGCGAACCTTGAGTGGGAACTCGATGTTCG
>JANOEM010000292.1:0-1735 GCA_031413195.1 Actinomycetes bacterium | reverse complement strand
ATTCGGACAACTTCGAGCAGTTGGCCGAGGTCGAGCTGATCAGTTCCGATGGTGCGCCGCCGGTGCCGATCGCCGGCAACACGGTGTACACGATGTCGGCGGGTCCATCGCCGAAGTTCCTCGCGTTCGACCTCACGTCCGGGCAGCGACTGTGGACGATCGTCCTGGATCCCGATGCAGAGGCAACCGTCACCACGACCGGCGTCGTGGTCCTCTCTCGCGAGGACGACGAGTCCGTCGTGACCTACTACGCCCCGTCACCGTGAGCGGTTTGCCACGCGGGATGTGGCAAACCGCGCACGGTCCATCCGATTCGGTCAGTGGCGGCGGGTGTGCGAGCGATTTGCCACACGGGATGTTGCAAATAGCGCAGGGTCCGGGTTGGTCAGCGAATCGTGTCGGTGATCGTGTCGCGGCTTACGGTCTGCCAGCGACGGCAGCCGGCTTGATGGAACCAGCGCTCGGTGGTGATTCCCTTGACGTTGTCGAACATCCACACGTAGTCGACGTCGCGCGCTGCCGGGTTGGTGATCCGCTCGGGCACTGATGGGAACTCGCCACCGAACGCGAACTCCTCGACCGGTCGGCGGCCACAGTTGGGGCAGGTGATCCAGAGCATCAGCGTGTCCCCGTGCTTCCTTGATCGGCAAGTGCGTGATCCCGGGCGAAGCGGTCGAGGCTGAACGGCTCCAACAGTTCGGGGGTCTTGCCCGTTGCGATCAGTTCGGCCATCAGCGAACCGCCGGCCGGGATCGCCTTGAAGCCCCATGTGCCCCAGCCTGTCGTGACGAGCAGTCCGTCGGCCCCGCTGGCACCCATGATCGGCGAGAAATCGGCGGAGACATCGCAGATGCCTGTCCATTGGCGAAGCACGCGGAGGTTCTTCAGGAACGGCAACAGGTGGGTGACCTTGCTGGTGCAGCTCTGCAGGAAGTTGAAGGACGACTGCATCGAGTAGCTCGGTTGCGGATCGAACTCGGCGCCGATCAACATCTGACCTCGAAGGGTCTGCGACACGTAGCAGAACAGTTCGGTGTCGCTGATGATCTTGTCGAACCCCTGGCCGTAGGCATTGGTGACGAAGGCCTGCAACGGATGCGTGCGCACCGGCAGGCGGACGTCGGCGTAGTTGGCGATGGTGGTCACGTCGCCGCCGACGGCGCTGAGCACGATCCCCGCGGAGATGTCTCCGGAAGCGGTTTGTACGCCGGTGACCCGGTTGCCGTCGCGCAGAAGACCGGTCACCGGCGTGTTCTGCAGGACGTGGACCCCTTCGCGCATCGCGCCCTGGGCATAGGCCCATACGACCCGGTCGTGACGTGCTGTCGCAGCGCCAACATGGTGAGACGCCCCGAGCACCGGGTAACGACCGCCGCCGGACAGGTCCAGTTGCGGACACAGCCCCTTGGCTTGCTGTGGAGTGACCATCACCGTTTCTGAGCCGCAGGCGGTGTTGAGCAGGCATCGGGCGCGTTCGGCGCGCATCGCCGTTTCCGTGTGCGCGAGCCACAGCAGGCCCTTGGTGCTGTGCATGATCCAACAACCGGTCTCTTCCTCCAGCGATTGGTAGAGCTCGAGACTGCGTTGGTAGAACCGGATCGACTCGGGGATTCCGTAGTTGGCCCTGATGATCGTTGTGTTCCGGCCGGAGTTGCCGGACCCGATGTAGTTGGCCTCGACCACGGCGACGTTGGTGATGCCGTGGCGGGTGGCGAGGTAGTACGCGGTTGCCAAC
>JANOEM010000291.1:0-2241 GCA_031413195.1 Actinomycetes bacterium | reverse complement strand
GGTTGGCAATTGGCCGAAGCCGTTCGTGTGCACAACAAGATGTCGCGTCGAAGTGCCAAGGAGCGGGCGGTGGAGTTGCTCGATCTGGTCGGCATCCCCCAGCCCAAGGCCCGCGTCGACAACTACCCCCACGAGTTCTCTGGCGGGATGCGGCAGCGGGTGATGATCGCAATGGCGATGGCCAACGACCCGGAATTGCTGATCGCCGACGAACCGACCACGGCACTCGACGTGACCGTGCAAGCCCAGATCCTGGAGACGCTCGTTCGGATCAAGGACGAGAGCGACGTTGCGATCATCATGATCACCCACGATCTCGGGGTCGTTGCCGGCATGGCCGATCGCATGTTGGTGATGTATGCAGGCACCGTGGTCGAGGACGGATCCGTTGATCAGATCTTCTACGACCCTCGGATGCCCTACACAGCGGGGTTGCTTGGAGCGATCCCCAAGGCCCACAGTGCCGGCACGCGACTCAACCAGATCAAGGGTTCGACACCTTCGCTGATCAACGTGAAGCCGGGCTGCGCATTCTCGACGCGCTGCCCCATGGCCGTCGAGGTCTGTCGAACCGAGACCCCGCCGCTGATCGTCACCGACGAGCCCGGCCACCTCGCGGCGTGTCATCGTTCGAACGATCTGATCGGGATCGATGCACCGGCCATCTTCTTGCAGGACGCGCCGAAATGAACGAAGCGATTCTCAAGGTGTCGAACCTGGTCAAGCGCTTCCCGATCAAAGGGGGGCTGTTCAGTCGAACGGTTGGCTATGTCGACGCGGTCTCGGACGTGTCTTTCTCCGTAGCAGCTGGCGAAACACTGGGTCTGGTCGGCGAGAGCGGCTGCGGAAAGAGCACCACTGCTCGGTCCGTGCTGCGCCTGATCGAGCCCACGTCGGGCAGCATCGAGTACAAGGGGCGCGAGCTCATGGGCCTCAGCGCCAGCGAGATGCGACCGTTGCGCAAAGAGATCCAGATCGTGTTCCAAGACCCCTATGCGTCGTTGAACCCCAGGTGGCAGATCAACGAAACCATTGGCGAGCCGTTTCATGTGCACGGGTACAGCCGTCAGGAGACCAAGAAGCGGGTCAAGGAGTTGCTTGCGTTGGTCGGCCTCAATCCTGAGCACGGCAACCGCTATGCCCACGAGTTCTCCGGTGGTCAGCGTCAGCGGATCGGTATTGCCAGGGCATTGGCTCTGGAGCCGACCTTGGTGTTGTTGGACGAGCCGGTGTCGGCGCTCGATGTCAGCGTCCAAGCCGGCATCGTCAACCTGCTTGATGATCTGCAGACTCGACTCGGATTGTCGTACGTGTTCGTGGCCCACGACCTTTCCGTTGTTCGACACATCGCGGACCGGGTCGCCGTGATGTACCTCGGCAAGATCGTCGAGATCGGCGAGAAGGACGACGTGTACGACCGGCCCGCGCACCCGTATACGCAGGCGCTGCTGTCGTCGGTTCCATTGGCCGATCCTCGTCTCGAACGCCTCCGCAAGCGACAGGTCCTCACCGGAGACGTCCCGTCGCCGGTCAACCCACCCAGCGGTTGTCGATTCCGAACCCGCTGCCCCAAAGCCCAGCCCGTCTGCGCGGAGCAGGAGCCTGAATTGATCGATCGCGGCCAAGGCCATCCCGTGGCCTGCCACTTCGCCGAGACCATCGAGGTGATCCCCGTCGCGCCACCGACGATGGCGCGTTGATCCCGGCTCGACGATGTGTTGCGGCCTGTTCAAACGACGAGCCCGATAGGATCGTCAACCGTGCGTGACCTGCTTCTCTACGTAACCCTTGTCCTCAACGTCTTGGCGATGGGCGGCATGGTCGCCGGCATTCTGATGCACAGCGGCCGTGGCGGCGGATTGTCCGACATGTTCGGTGGTGGCGGTGGTGCTGCTCTCGGATCCACCTCGGCCGAGCGCAACCTGACCCGGATCACGTTCGTGTTCGTCCTGATCTGGTCGCTCACCGTAGTTGCTCTCGGATTTCTGTTGGTACGCGAGTAAGGCAGGGGTATCCTCTGCAATCGACCACGTCGGAGTGGCGGAATTGGTATACGCGCTAGCTTGAGGTGCTAGTGGGAGAAATCCCGTGGGGGTTCAAGTCCCCCCTTCGACACCAGTGTTCTCCCCTCGGAGTCCAACCTCCGAGAGACCCACGTTGAGCAGGGGTGCTCCGTGGAGCTTGACCTGTAGGTGGTCTGGCTGGACGATCACGCAGTCGATGAGCTCGTCCAGCAATTGA
>JANOEM010000290.1:0-1504 GCA_031413195.1 Actinomycetes bacterium | reverse complement strand
CAACGCTCGGCGAACGCCGCGGCGAGGTCGGTGAAGACCGAGGATCGATCGACCGAACGCGGCACGGTGAGCTGGTTGGTGCGCCGGTACGTCGCCAGCCGGACCGACATCACGGTGAAGGCGCGCCAGCAGTACGAATGGGCGATCCCGCACATCGAGAACGGCCTCGGAGCCATCCAGTTGTCGAGGCTTGATCGTGAGGACGTGGCGACGTGGATCGACAACCTCGCCGCCGGCGGGAAGCTGGGTCGTCGCAGCATCCAGATCTGTCGCACCGTGCTGCGTGCAGCGCTGACAGAGGCGGTCGACGAGGGACTCATTCCGCGTAGCCCGGCAGCTCGTGTCGGACTGCCGCGAACCGTGGCCAAGGAGGTCAAGCCGAAGGACGCCGTCGCGTGGGACGCCGCGGACGTCGATCGCTTCCTCGAGGCGACGTCCGAGCACCGTTGGGCGGTTGCGTTCCGGCTCGGCGTGTTGTTCGGCCTGCGACGCAGCGAGGTTCTGGCGCTGCGGTGGGACGACGTCGACGTCGAGGTCAAGTCGTTGCGGATCGACGAGAGTCTCGTCGCGACCAACGAAGGCGCGGCGTGGAGCAACGCCAAGAACGAACGGTCTCGACGCGTGATCCCACTCGACGACGACACCGTGCGAGCGCTCACCCGTCGCCGAGCGGAACAGGCCGCCGAGCGTCTCGCCGCCGGCTCGGAGTGGGAGGACAACGACCTGATCATCGCCACCCGCACCGGCCGGCTCGTCCTGCCCCGCTCGTACGACCGGGCGCTCGCAACGATCGTCGACAACACCGGGCTGCCACGTCTCACCTCCCACGGTCTCCGGCACACCGCTGCGACCCATATGGTCCAGGGTGCTCGCGACGTCGGCGAGCTCCGCGCCATCGCCGACCTGCTCGGACACAGCCCCGAGATGCTGATGAACACCTACGCTCACGTCCTCCCACAGAGCCAGACCGCGGTGGTCGATCGGATCAGTCGTCGTACGACGTGAGGGCCCGCCCTCGTATGGTCCTTGTGCTGGGGCCCGCGATCGCCGATACTGTGTAGGTACTCCCTTAGTCGCTTCGGCGGCTGAGTTCAGGCCCGCCGTTACCGGCGGGCCTTTGTTTTTCACCAGTCAGGTGGTTTGTTGATCGTGCCATGAGCGTCGCTCAGCGACTCAGGGAACTGGGATCCAACGAGAGCGGCGACTCGGAGCCGACGCGTCTGGCTGGCGACCTTTCGCAGGGCGGCTGCCGGCTGGGTATGGCCACGCGGGTTGACGACGACAATCGGTAGGGACAGTTCGGTACTGACGAGACGAATCGGCTCGCACAGGTCGGTGTCGTTCGAGATGATGAGCGCCTTCTCGAACTTGCCGCGAAACGCGTCGGCGATCAGGTATGAGGCCAGGTTGACGTCGGAGCCTTTCTCCTCGGTCTTCCAGACCTGCACTGTCGTGTTGCCGTCGGGGTGTCTCTTCACGCTCTGTCCTGCCGCGCGCATGAGGC
>JANOEM010000289.1:0-6396 GCA_031413195.1 Actinomycetes bacterium | reverse complement strand
ATCGAATCCGCTAGATCCCGATCACTGGCGATGATGTTTCAGACGTGCTGTCACGTTTGGTTCGAGTCCAAACTGAGTTCGAGTAACCGGAGGACCTGCCTCGCACATGCTGACCAGTCGTGGCTGGCAGCGACGGCGCGTCGAGCATCGATCAGTGTCGCGGTCCGGGCACGTTTGCACTCGCGTTCGACGGCTTCTGCAAACTCGGCCGGGCCGCTAGACCGGATGACTTGATCAGTGCCCAAAGCTCGCACGCCCGGAAGATCGGTAGCGACGGAACCTCGTCCGGCGGCGAGGTACTCGATCGTCTTCAGCGGCGAACTCGCACGATTGAAAGCGGTATCGGCATACGGTGTCAAACCGACGTCGATCATTCGAAGATAGGACGGCATCTGCGCGTATGGTCGAGGTCCCACCCATTGAACATTTGGTCGAGCGATGAGCTCATCAAATCGGTTTCCCGCGAAGTCGTTTCGCCTCGGCCCGACGAGCAGCAGCGAGATCCCCCGATCGGCAACGGCGACAAGATAATCGAAATCGATCCGATCGCTGAGATTTCCGACGAATCCGGCTACGGGCGCATCGAGTTCCACCCCAGGCGGTAGTGGCGCCGAGTCGACATTCGCTAGCGCCACGGCGTCACATCCATTCGGTACGACCTCGACATTCGGATGCCCGAGGCGACGATATTGAGTTGCGAGCGTTTCGGACACCGCGACCACGAGGTCCGTTGTACGTACCTGACGTTTCAGGGCTGATCGCATGCGCGCCTGCGGAACCCCCATCAGTTCCGCGCCAGCCACCCAGTCATCAGTCGCATAGGTAACACGAATGCCCCCACCACCTTGGACAGTGATGGTGGTCGGAGCTGCCACGATTGTGGCACGCGGCTTCAAGTGGGAGTCAGCCAGAACGCGGTTGACCGTTCGACAGACCAAAAGAGGAAGAACTCGATGCAGACCGCTTCGGTACATGCCCCGGATCGCCACCGGAGACACTCGCATCACGCTCGGGTGGGGATAGTCGACGACAGGTCGGCGTTGCCTTGGCCACTCGATACGCGGCGGATCGACATAGACGATCGGAGCGTATTCAGCCAGATGAAGACCGAGATGCCGCTCGGAGGACGCCAAGCCGTCCCAGTGGTTGCCGGCAACAATAAGGATTGGATCGCCCAACTTGTCTGGCCATGTCACACTTGTTGAATGTACCGCGATGTACCTGTCGAGAAAGGCTTCATGCAGACTGTTATTGGAAGATGACGTCGACCCAGTAGTTCCCGCCACCATAGGAACCGGTTGGGAATCCACCCCCGGCTCCGTATCTAAACAAGCCATTGGGGTTGTTGCCGGCGTTGCCGAGACCGACCAGGGGGCCAGCGACGAAATCTCCAGGGTTGAAGAACCCGCCGTTCACGGCGTACATGCCGGTTGGTGTGTAGTACGAAACGACATACGTCGTGTTGGCCGTGATCGGAACTGGCGAACTGAACGCTGCGTACTGCCAACCCGAAGCCGACTCGGAGTTGAACGTCACTGTCGCGACATTGACGCCAGCCTCTGTCCAGAGGTTGCCGATGTGAACGCCGGTGTTGGCCGCGCCCTTGAAGAATCTTACGCCTAGCACTTGCCCGTCTTGTGTTGCTCGGAACTTCATTCCGAGTTCCAATGCGGACGGATCGTTGGCCGACGCCGTTTGCGGTACAGCGTTGCCGAACAGCGAAACCAAGGAACTGTTGATCGTGCTGAAGTTCCAGATCGCGGCGCTGACGAGCGTGTTGCCAGAAAGATCCTTGACTCCGGAAATGGACGCCGTATAGGGCGAGTTGGACGTCAATGCAGCCCCTGGCGTGAAGGTCGCCGTGAAGGCATTGCCGTCATAGGTCGTCGAACCAGCCACCAATGAGCCTTGGCCATCACGGAGCTCAAAGACGATAGTCGATGGCTGGACCGCTTCGCTGAACGTTGTCGAGACGACCGTGCTGAGCGCTACGTCGGTGGCATTCGCCGCGGGGAATCGGTTCGTCGCCGCTGGGGCCGAGTTGTCGACGTACACGACGTCGACCCAGTAGTTGGAGGAGCCGTAGGTGCCGTTGGGGAATGCTCCGTTGCCATACGCATACAATCCGTTACCGCCGTTGGCACCGCTTGCCACGGCATGCAGTGGCGCTCGATCGACAGCAGATGCCAGGCCGCCTCCGGTGTGCGAATAGCGTCCGACCGGTGCGAAGTACGACGCGATGTAGGTCTGACCCGCTGAGATCGGAACGGGGGAGGCGAAATTCGCTTGTTGCCACCCGGTGCCGGACTCGTTGGCGAACGAAACTGAACCGAGGAGAGTGCCGTTCAAAGCCCACAGGTGGCCGACATGGATTCCAGTGTTCCCCGGGCCCTTGTAGAAACGGATTGCGGTGATTGCCCCGTCGAGGTCGGCCCGGAACTTGAGGCCGACTTCCACCGGAGCCTTATCGGTGGTAGCCGGTGTTGCAGGGACCGCGCTCGTGTCCCAAATTGTGGCTGGCAACGCGCCCACGGGTGTTGCCACCGTGAACGTCCATGCGTGTGCAGCGGCCATCGGAGTGCCGATCGCGCTCGATGCCGTAACGCTCGCGGAGTACAACTCACCACTGTTGAGTGTTGCCGTAGGTGTGAATCCGGCCACCAGATTTGCGGGGTTCACAACGACGGTTCCGGGTACCGCGGCGCCTCCACTGGTCGTCAGCATGAAGACGAGGGATGACGGGTTGATTGCCTTGTCGAAGGTGACCGAGGGCGCAATCGTTGCCGCCACCCCCTGCAAAGTGTTGGAGGGGGAGTAGTCGGCCACGGCCGGTGGCGAGACGTCTGGCGGTTGTGTGAACATGACATCGACCCAATAGTTGGCGTTGCCATAGCTTCCGTTGGGGAAGCCGCCGCCGCTACCGTAACGGAAGACTCCGTTTCCGCCGACCGCTGATCCGGCGAGCGCGCGTAGCGGCCCTCTCACGACGTCGGCGGAGCTGAGCCCACCGGCATCAACGGAGTAGCCGCCCGTCGGCGTGTAGTAGGACACGACATACGTTTGACCAGCGCTGATATTAATCGATGTGGCGAAGTCTGCCTGTTGCCAGCCGCTTGCGCTCTCGTTGGAGAATGTGACGTTTGCGAGCAGCGCACCGGCCGCACTCCACAGGCGTCCCAGATGGGTTCCGACATTGGTGGCGCCTTTGTAGAAACGCACACCCGTGACGAGACCATCGACCTCGGACTTGAACTTGACACCGAGTTCGATCGCGTTCCAGTCGGTGGCTGAGGCCGTCATCGGAACGTTGGCACTTGTCCAGATACTGGTCGGTGTGCTGCCCGGAGCGCCTGCAGTGGTGAAGGACCAGGTAAACGGCGCATCCATCGGATTGCCGAGATTGTCTGATCCGGCCAAAATTGTTGCCGTATACGTGGCTGAGCCCGAGAGCGCTGTTGCCGGTGTAAAGGTGATTGTCTGGTCGACGGTGTTGTAGTTCGAGGCCCCGCCAACGATGGCGTCGAGGGCATCTCGCAGTTCGATCGCTATCGAGCCCAAGGTCATCTTCTCGCTGAACGTTGCCGAGACCGAAGAATTGGTTGCGACGGACCCGACACCGATGGCCGGCGAAGTACTCGTGATCGATGGCGCTCGATAGTCGTTGGTGTCGAAGATGACGTCTACCCAGTAGTTGGCCGAACCATAGGTGGCCGTTGGAAAGGATCCGGGCACGGGACCGTAGATCCCGTTCGGGCCGTCGGTGCCATTCGCCAAAGCCCGAAGCGGGGCGAGTTCGTACGATGAATTGAAGTAAGCGGGATCGCCGGAATAGCGGCCCTGGGGCGCAGAGTAGGAAACGACATAGGTTGTCCCGGCCGTGACTGCCACCGGGCTGGCGAACATCGCTTGCTGCCATCCGCTCGCCGTTTCACCAGTAAACGTCACAGTCCGGAGCAATGAGCCAGAGTTGCCCCACAGGCGACCTGTGTGAGTGCCGCCGTTGCCGACACCCTTGTAGAACCGCACGCCGGTTACGAACCCGTCGATCGAGGTTCGGAAGCGCAAGCCGAGTTCGAGTGGTGTGGTGTCAGTGAAGGCTGGAACCACCGGAACGGTATCCGCACTCCAGATGGAGCATGGCAGCGCTCGGCTCGTTCCGGTGATCGTGAGGCCGACGGCCGGTACCTCGACGTTACAGCTGTCGTCGGTTGCACGGGACTTGATCGAGATGGGCCCCAGTGTCGTCGGGGTGAATACGTACGACCAGCTCGCAGTCCCGGTCCCGGGATGCCAGGTCACTCCGTCATCGGTCGAGATCTCGATGCCCGCGACCAATCCGCCACCGCTATCGGTTGCCGTACCCAAAATGGTGACCGGCGAACCGATGGGTACGGCGGAGCCTGCTGCGGGTGATGTGATGATCGAAACTGGCGCTATCGAATCGGTCGATTTGGTCGCAGAGACGAGGGTGGACTGTTTCGAGGCAGGCTGTGCCCCCATGTCCGCAAGGACGTTCAGCGTGGCCTGCTGCATTCGGACATCGATGGGTACGTCGAAGATCGGCCGGTTCGTGTGATAGGTGTCGAGGCCCCACGACCATTGGTTGCTGCCGGTGCTCCAGACCAGCGCCCCGCTCGGAGCCTTGTACATCGTCAGATAGTGAGTCAGGGGTGCCGTGATGTAGGTCGAACCGTAGTCCTGAAGGACCTGATTTGCCGTTTGGGTCGTCTGCGACATCCGAATGAGACCATTTGGACGCGCGGGAAAATCGCCGTCTGTATTCCATTCGTATCCAAGGGTTGCCGATGACAGCGTTGCCTTCTGGCCGACGTCCAAATTCGCAATACTCGTGTTGCGCCAAATCCGCAGCCGGCTGTACTCGTAGGGCACCTCCATCGGGAAGTCGGTTTCTTCGAGCGCGTTGATGGCCTTGAACAGGGTTCCAGTCAACGCATTCTCGGGACTTCCACCGTTGCTCGGAGGGCTGAATCGGGGGTCCCGCCAAGTGCCTGTCCATTCCGAACTCGGGTCGATCTTTGCGTTTGCGAGGGTCTCCTTGTAGCAGACAAGTGTCTTGTGGGGACTCCCTGCCCCATCGGACTCCCAACGAACCTTCCAGTAACACTCGTTACCCGTCATGAAGATCAGATTGACCCCGGCGTCTCGCGCCGCCTCGACGTTGGCGCGCATCGCCCCGGACCAGTACTCATCATGTCCTGAGGAGATGAACACCTTGTGCTTCAGGAGTTCTGCGGGCCGTTGATCAGTGTCGATACATGACGTGTACGCAACGTCGAAGCCATTTCGTTCGAGCCACCGCACCAAGGGATACTCGGCGTACATGAACTCGTTCTCGAGTTCGCCGGGATCCATTGGTCGGTTGTAGCTGACCTTGACTGCTCTGCCCCAATTCGCAGCACCGGCGTACAGACTGTAGCCGCCCCACCGGTTGTATGCCTGATATGTGGTGTCCGATGTCTGGACCAAGACATCAGACTGGCGGCCGTCGTTTCTGATCACAAACTGGATCCGATTTCCTGGGCTCGTGGAATCATTGAGCTTTCGGAGAACAGCGAAGTACACACCCGAGACCGCGTTTGTCGGCACGTTCCACGTCGCGGATATCGCCCAATTGCGGCAGTCGACAAGGCCTGTGAACGTGTCCGTGATCGGACTGGGTTGGGTTTGGATGGGCAAAGAGTTGATCGTGGCGACCCGGCGTCCACCCAGGCCCTGATACCAGCCGAGACGATAGATCTCGATTCGAAATGAGTCGTTGGATCGGACCTTGAAACTGATTGGCTGCCCGGCATTGACGCTGTACTCGGTTGCGAAGCCCTCGATTGTGTCGTCCAGCGACACGAGGTCCCAGGCGTCCGTACCAGCAAGCGTGTTCTCGACAGTGATCGAGTTCGCAGCCGAAGCGAGTTGTGGAAGGAATGCCAGGTCTGTCGCAGCGACACCTGCGCTGACGGCTGCCCCCTTGATGAATCCCCTGCGGCTGACCGATCGAGGGGCGCGCCCCCGATTGCCCGATTCGTTGGTGTTGTCCTCGTCGCCCACGTGCCGCCGTCCTTCGAGTAGATTCACGGTGCTCTACGGCGCCGCAAAGCGTAGAACATAATGCTAAGACGCATGATCGACGATCTCAATAGGTCGTTTGACCTACGATTATGAGTTTGATCACTCTCGGGCGGCAGCCGATCGCTTTCGGTCGCTTTTCAACAGCGCTTTTGACGATTCATGCCCGTCGAGATCACCGATTGGCCACACCGAGCGGGAGGGCTCGAGTCGACTCAACCGCCAGTAGCAGCCCGACAGGCCGATCAGAAGAGCAGCAAAGCTGGTAAACATCGGGAACGAAAACGAATCGTATGTGGCGGCGGCAGCGACTAC
>JANOEM010000288.1:0-3737 GCA_031413195.1 Actinomycetes bacterium | reverse complement strand
TTGCCGGCGCCGTTCGGACCGATGATTCCGATCAACTCTCCTCGACGCAGTTCCAGCGAGCATCCGTTCAGGATGTCGACACCAGGCACATATCCCGCCCGGATGTTGTCGACATGGATCAACAGGTCATCGCTCACGACGCCGAACCCTCCTCCGTCTCCTGCGTCGTGTCCGAACGAAGCGTCACGGGTGCATCGACGTCATCGAAGAAGTCGCTGTCGGTGTGCGAACCGAGGTACGCCTCGATGACTTGATCGTTGTCGGCGATGTCGCGCGGCGTCCCCTCGGCGATGATCATGCCTTCAGCCATGACCACGACCCAGTCGGAGATGTCCTGCACGACATCCATGTCGTGCTCGACGAAGACGACGGTTCGCCCCTCGGCACGCAGCCCCTTCACATGACCGAGCAGCGATTGTGTCAGAGCCGGGTTCACACCTGCCATCGGCTCGTCGAGCATGACGAGGTTCGGTTCGGTCATCAGGGCCCTCGCCATCTCGACGAGCTTGCGTTGCCCCCCCGACAACGTGCCGGCAAACTCGTCGCGCATGTGAGTCAGGTTGAAACGATCGAGGAGTGCATCGGCGCGCGCCTCGATCTCGGACTCCTGTTGACCCCATCCGGGAATCAGTGCGCGCCAGAAGTGTTCGCCGATCTGGTCGGTGGCGCCGAGCTTCATGTTGTCGATGACGGTCATACGTGAGAGCGCCTTGGTGAGCTGAAAGGTCCGAACCATCCCTCGCTTCGCGAGGCGGTACGGAGGTACACCGGTGATCAATTTCCCGTCGAGCTGGGTGCGCCCCCCGTTGGGTTTGTCGAACCCCGTCACCAGGTTGAAGAACGTCGTCTTTCCGGCACCGTTGGGCCCGATGAGCGCAGTGATCGAGCCACGTTGAATCTCCAGATGGTCGACGTTCACTGCGACGAGACCACCGAACGACTTGAGCACGCCATCGACGACAAGGATCGGATCCGGCTTCGACGAGCCCGGCTCTGCAGCCACGCCGTCGAAGACCCCTGCCACCGGATTCACGTGCTCCTGGGCGGCATTCGCTGCCCCGCCCCCACCGGCGGTGCGACCCAGTTCTGGTGCCGGACCAGTGTCCGGAGCGAGGTCATCGGTCATCGAGCGCCATCTCCTCTCGTGAGCCGAAGATGCCCTGGGGTCTGAACCTCGCCAACAGCAGCAGGCCGAAGCCCACGAGGATGAATCGAACCTGACTGACATTGAAGTCGCTGAGTCCGATCGTGTCCTCCAGCGTGCCAGCCGGGCCTTCGGGCAGCCCGCGAAGCACGTTCTCGAGGAACGACACCAACGACCAGTAGATGATCGAGCCGATGATCGGCGACCAGGTTCGTCCGGGGCCACCAAGGATCAGGATCGCCCAGATCGTGAAGGTGATGACCGGGTTGAAGGTGTCGGGTTGAATGGACCCCTTCTGAATGACCTGCAACATGCCTGCGATCCCGCCGATGACGCCACCGAGCATCAGTGCCTGGAGCTTGTAGGCGTAAGCGTTCTTGCCGAGAGCTCGCGCCGCATCTTCGTCCTCGCGGATCGCCTTCAGGGCCCGACCCCACGGCGAGGACATCAACCGCTTCACGAGCAGCACGGTGATGATCAGAATTGTCCAACCAACCATCAGGACCCACAGATCCCGTCCGACGTACGAGAACGGACCGAAGTCGTAGCGTTGCCCGACAGTGAACGGGTTGAGCCCTGACTCGTAGAACGGATCGGTGAACTCGCCGATCCCCTCGGAGGCGCCGGTGATCTCCTTCATGCGTCGCCACCGCACGAACAGTCGGATGGTCTCGGACGCGGCGATCGTGACGATCGCCAGATAGTCGGCCCGCAGCCTCAGGGTCGGCACACCCAAGATGAGTGCGAGCACGATCGAGAACACGATGCCGAACGCCACGCCTGCGAGAAAGTTCAACTGGAAGTAGTTGATCGAGACTCCGAGACCGTAGGCCCCCATCGCCATGAACCCGACCTGACCGAAGTTGAGCAGACCGCCGTAACCGAATTGCACGTTCAGCCCGACCGCCGCGAGCGCGAAAACCATCACTTCGACACCGAACATGGTCGAGAACGTGCGCTCGAGGATGAAGCCCCAGTCCATCAGCCGACCCTCTCCCGTTGCCCCAGGATGCCCTGGGGGCGGAACAGCAAGATGAGCGCCAGGATCAGCAGTGCCACCATGTTCTTCACCTCAGCGTCGATCAGCAGTGTCGACAAGTTGATCGTCAGGCCGACCACGAGCGCGCCAACAAGAGCGCCATATGGCCGTCCGAGCCCACCCAAGGTCACCGAGGCAAACACGAGGAGCAGAATCCGGAAGCCGAAGTCCCACTTCACCTGGTCGAGTCCGAAGAACACCCCACTTGCGGCAGCCAGGGCCGCACCGGACACCCAGACCCAGGTGATCACTCGTTCGACGTCGATGCCGGTCGACTCCGCCAGCTCACGATCGTCTGACACGGCACGCATGGCTTTGCCCATCCGTGTCATCTCGAGATACGACGCCACGCCGATCAGGATGATCACCGACAGCGCCATGGCGACCAGGTCCTTGGCTGTCAACTCGATCGGCCCGAGTTTGATCGCTCGTTGGGCAGAAAAGTCTCCGAACGATCGCGGCGCGCCACGGAAGATGTACACGAAGACGTACCGCAGGAGGATGGAGAGCCCGATGGTCATGACCATCTGTGCGATCAGACTGACACCGGCTCGACGAGCTCCACGGAAGATGAAACGGTTGAGGACGTAGCCGAGCAACCCGCCCGCAATCACTCCGAGCACTGCAGCAAGGACGAGATTCACACCACCGCCCAAGGGTGGCGGCAACGGCGCGAGAAAGCCGAACATCCCCGCCAGGCCGTAGAAGTTGAAGAAGTACGTGGACAACATTCCCCACGTCACGAGCTCCGCCTGTGCAAAGTTGACAAGACCGGTCGTGCCGAAGATCAGGGTGAGGCCGATCGCAGCCATCGCAAGGTACAACCCCTGCTTCAGACCCTCGGCCGCGAGCTGAGCGAACCGTCGGAAACTGATGCCGCCGGCTGTGCTGTCCTCCGCATCGCCCGAAACCAGCGGGAACAGGACTCTCTGATCACTGCCCTGATTCACCGTCGTTTTGAGCGGATTCGCGTCCGGGTTGACGAGGTTGACACCCTCGGGAAGCGTGTCAACTGCGAGGGTCACGGTGTAGTCGCCTGGTTCGGGCACTGCGATTCGGAACTCTCCGTTGTCAGCTGTCTCGACCGTACCGACTCCCTCGACCTCGATGGTTACGTTCGGCGCCGACACCTTGTCGCCCGTGGTGGGGTCGTCGTAACGCAGTTGCCCAAAAATGCTGAGATCGAGCTCGCCCGCAGGCGCCTCCTCAGCGGGAGGGTCATCTTCGCCCTGAGCACTGGCCTGCCCACCGAACATCAGCGGCATCAGCGTTGCAGCGAGAGCAGCTGCAAACACGGCAATCCGAGTTCGCCGCTCTCGAGGTCCGACCTGCACGGAGGCGTACTCTAGACAGTCACAGCTGGCGCTGGTGCATTCCCGTGTTGCGTTTGCGTTTCCGAGCCGCCGACCGCCGGGCCGACCGCACGACGTGGTTCGAGGCCGGCGAGGAGCAACCACACGGTTGCCACCCATAGCGCCGTAGCGCCGGCGACGTGCGCGGCGACGAGCACCGCCGGCACGTCACTGAAGTACTGGACATAACCGATACCGCCCT
>JANOEM010000287.1:0-2539 GCA_031413195.1 Actinomycetes bacterium | reverse complement strand
GGGGGGCTCCGCCCCCCCGCCACCCCGGAAATGCGCCCATTCATTCGAAGGTAGGTCTTTCGGTTGTTCCTCTTCATTCTCCGGCGAATCCTCATTTCGATCCCGCTGTTGTTCGTTGCCAGCATCCTCGTGTTCATCATGGTGATCAGCCTTGGCGAACCGCAGAAGCTGGAAGATGCGATCGCCAAGCCGAATGCGAAGCCGGCAACGATTGCCAGCATCCGTCGACAGTTCGAATTGGACGTGCCCCCCGTCGAGCGATATGTCAACTGGATCACCGGCTTTGTCAAGGGCGATTTCGGGGTCGACGGTGAGAAGACCGACGTCAGAACCGACATCTGGCGTGCCGTGCAGGTCACGGTCCGACTCCTGCTGTTCGCGCAGATCGTGGCGATCATTCTCGGTGTGATCGTCGGTGTGATCAGTTCGATTCGCCAGTACACAGCCTTCGACTATTTATCGACGGGCTTCGCGTTTTTCTTCTTCTCGATACCGACCGCTGTACTTGCCGGATTCCTCAAGTACTTCGGCATCATCGGGATCAACAAGTGGGCCCGGCAGCCGTCGATGTCCACCGGATTCCTGTTGTTCCTCCTCGCGCTCGGCGCCCTCTGCGGCTACGGCGTGATGCGCAATCGTCACCGCTTCGACAGCGGGAAACGCCTCAACAAGCTTGCCCTCGGTGCCGCCGCCGGAATCGGCGTTGCGTTGGGTTTCGTCCTTGTCTTCAAATGGGGTTGGGATGGCAACATCTATCGCAAGCGCACACCGTCGGGCCTCATCCCCACGCTCGGTCAGGCATCTGCTCGACCGCCTGAGGACTTCTGGCCGAACATCCAGGACCAGTTCTGGCATTTGGTCGGACCCAGCCTGACCCTCATCTTGGTCGGCTTTGCCGGCTACTCGCGTTACATGCGGGCCTCGATGCTCGACCAACTGACCTCTGACTACGTTCGTACCGCCCGGGCCAAGGGTGTCGGCGAAGGTCGCGTCATCACCCGCCACGCGATGCGTAATGCGCTCATCCCTTTGACCACGGCAGTTGCCCTCGACTTCGGGTTCCTGCTCAGCGGCGCGATCATCACCGAGTCGATCTTCTCGTGGAAGGGAATGGGCAGTTTCTTCACCGAAGCGTTGACGAAGAAGGAGCCCTACCCGCTTCTTGCATTCGTGATGATCACCGCAACGATGGTGGTCGTGTTCAACCTGATCGCCGACATCATGTACGCAGTGCTTGATCCGAGGATCCGTCTTGACTGAGCTCGGTGGAATCGAAGAGGTCCGCCTGCTCGACGAGCGCGAGTTCACGGTCGAGGCCCGCGCCCAATGGAAGACCATCGCGCGACGTTTCTTCCGGCACCGCCTGGCCGTGACCTCCGCGGTGATCTTGATCTTGATCACGATCTGGGCTTTCGTGGTTCCGCTGTTCTGGAGGTACGGATACGCCGAGATCAACACCAAGGTGAAGAGCCAGCCGCCGAGTTGGGATCACCCGTTCGGCACGGACGACCTCGGCAAGGACGTGTTCGCTCGGGTGATGCGCGGAACCCAGCGTTCGTTGGAGATTGCAATCATCGTCTCCATTCTCGCGACGACCATCGGTGTCGTCGTCGGTGCGTTGGCCGGCTACTACCGCGGATGGGTCGATGCGGTGTTGATGCGGTTCACCGATCTCGTGTTGGTCATTCCGTTGCTGATCATCGTCGGCGTTGTCAGCGCCGGTATCCCCAAGGCGCCATGGTACGCGATCCCTGTACTGCTCGGATTGTTCGGGTGGCCGTTGATGGCGCGGATTACGCGTGGCGAGTTCTTGTCGCTGCGCGAGAAGGAGTTCGTCGAGGCCGCCCGCGCGCTCGGAACGCCGAACCGGCGGATCATCTTCAAGCACATCCTTCCGAACCTGGCGGGACCGATCATCGTCAACGCCACCCTCACCGTCGCTGGGGCGATCCTGACCGAAACGGCGCTGTCGTTCCTCGGCCTCGGCATCCGCGAGCCCGAGGTCTCTTTGGGGTTGTTGATCAACAAGTACCAGAACGCATTTGACACCCGACCGTGGTTGTTCTGGTTCCCATCGATCGCGATCATCTTGATTTGCCTGTGCGTCAACTTCATCGGCGACGGTCTGCGAGACGCGTTCGATCCCAAGCAGAATCGCGTGAGGGCCTGACATGGCATTGCTCGAAGTCAACGGACTCGACGTCAAGTTCCCGACAGAGGACGGTTCGGTCAACGCCGTTCGCAACGTGGCGTTCTCGGTCGATCGCGGTGAGGTACTGGGAATCGTCGGTGAGTCCGGCTCGGGAAAATCGGTCACGGCCATGGCAGTGATGGGGCTGCTGCCGCGTAGCGCGACGATCACCGGCTCGATCAACTACGACGGCCAGAACCTGCTCGAGCTCCATCCCAAGAAGCGGGCCGAGTATCGGGGCAAGCGGATCGGGATGATCTTCCAAGATCCGATGACCTCGCTCAACCCGGTGTACTCGGTCGGTTGGCAATTGGCCGAAGCCGTTCGTGTGCACAACAAGATGTCGCG
>JANOEM010000286.1:0-2759 GCA_031413195.1 Actinomycetes bacterium | reverse complement strand
GCCGGCGGTGCGACCTCGGTCCACAGCGTCGACCTCAGCGCTGCCGCACTGGAGACCGCGAAGCGAAACATGGACCACAACGGCTTCATCAAGAACATCCAGAACTGTCGCCACACGACCCAGACCGGCGACGTGTTCGATGTCCTCAAGACGTTCGGCGAGCAGCAACGACTGTTCGACATCGTGGTGGTCGATCCGCCGTCGTTTGCGCGGCGGAGCAGCGATCACGATCGCGCCTTGCACGCGTATCGCCGGCTCACCCGGCTCGCCCTGGAGCTCGTCGACAACAACGGCATCCTGGTGCAGTCGTCCTGCTCGAGCCGCGTGACCAACGACGAGTTCTTCGAGGGGGTCCACGCAGCGGCCGCAAGCACGCCGTACCGGATCAGCGAGATGCTGCGCACCGGTCATGCTGCTGATCACCCGATCGGTTTCCCCGAAGGGGGATACCTGAAGACGTTGTTCGCCCGCGTCAGTCGTTGACGCCGGCCCGCTCGCAGACCCAGGACCACAAGCGTGCGCGCCGGTCCGGTGTGTCGGATGATCTGGTGTTCGGCAGGATGTGGATGCTCCGCCGACGGCGGTCCAACCAGAACCCGCCCGACTCCTGCAGCGGTTCCTCATCGTCGAGGGCAAGCCAAATCAGCGTGTCGGCACCGGACGCCGGTGTGCGCAGAAACGGACGCAGAACCTTGCGGAACGTCGGCAACGCCTCTTGCACCCCGGGCGTATCGGACCACCCCGGGTGCATAGCCTGGAAGACGATTCCGCGACTCCCGACATGCTCTGCCCACATCTCGTTGAGCGTCACCTGGGCGCGCTTGGCACGCGCGTACTGAGCGGAACCCTTGTAGTCCGACTCGCTCATCTCCAAGTTCGTGACCGAGAGCTTCTGGCTGTACATACCGCCAGACGACATCGTCAGCACTCGCCCGGGCCGATCAGCATGATCCAACTGATCGAGTAACAGCGTGGTGAGCAGGAACGGTCCGACGACCTGACTCGCGACAGTTGCCTCGGTGCCGTCGGCAGTTGTTGCGCGTACGTCGGAGAGGGCGCCGGCGTTGTGGATCAACACGTCGATTCTGGGGCACCGCGCAGCGAGCGTTTCGGCGAGCGAGCGAACCGCCACGAGATCACCCATGTCGGCCAGCGCGATCGAGACATTGGGGTTCCCGGTCGCCTTTTCGATCTCGTCGCGGACCCCGATCGTCTTGGTCTCGTTGCGGCCGACAACAACGAGCGTGGCCCCGAGCGCCGCGAATTGATGAGCCGCAGCGAGTCCGAGGCCCGAGGTTGCACCGGTGAGCACGATGACTCGCCCCGTCGCATCGTAGGACTCGATCGGTGTCCAATCATCCAATCGGCGCCGGATCGCCGGGCCGATGGTGGTATAGCTCGACACGATCGGAAACTCGATCGCCGCGTCGATGAAGCCGGCGAGCCGGCTCGGATTTGCAGTCATGGCAAGTGCCCTCCGGGGCAGTTCGTCTTGTGGGAGTACGTGTGGGAGTAAATGTGGGAGTGCATGTGGGGGTGCTGGTGGGAGCCTCGACCTCGTCGAGCACAGCGATGCGCGTGGCAGGATGAGGCGTGACCGAAACCACACCCTACCAACCATCGCCCGATCGGCCGCTCGGCAAACGCTCGGTTCGCCAACGGCTGATCGGTGGTGAGGTGCAGCGCACGGTGCTGTCGATCTGGTCGTGGGTCACGTTCGGTCTCGGGGTCATCCTGTGGCTCCCGATGATGGCCATCGTGCGAGTCGTCACCGCTCCATTCGACAAGGGTCGGTACTGGACCGGGTATCTGTTCCGCAAGCTGCCCGTCGTCCACCAACACCTCAACCCGTTGTGGACCTTCCGGGTCAGCGGAGCGATACCCACAGATCCGCGCAGGCCGTACATCGTGGTGTCCAACCACGAATCGTTCGTCGACATCCTGCTGATCAGCCACCTGCCGTTCGAGATGAAGTGGCTGAGCAAAGTCGAGATGTTCAAGATCCCCGTCGTCGGCTGGTTGATGTCGCTCGCCGGCGACATCCGCCTCACGCGCGGCGAGGTCAGCAGCGCCGCCGATGCGATGAAGCAGTGCGAGGATCGGCTCTCCAAGCACGTCAGCGTGATGATCTTTCCGGAAGGCACGCGCAGCAGGAATGGCGAACTCGGCAAGTTCAAGAATGGCGCGTTCCGGCTGGCCATCGACACCGGTGTGCCGATCCTGCCGGTGGCGGTGCACGGGTGCCACACGGCATTGCGCCCGAAGGACTGGCGGCTCGGCTACAGCACGGCCGAGGTCCGGGTTCTCGCCCCGATCGAGGTCACCGGCATGACGCATCAGGACATCTATGCGCTCCGTGACCAAGCTCGCGACGCGATCGCCGCCGAGATCGAAGTCCTGCGCGCCGAACTCGGCAACTGAACAAGCGCCCTCGGGCGAGAATCGATCGGGGCTTCGCGCTCCCCTATGTCGTCGGTCACATTTGAGCTAACCTGCATATCGTTTGGCACATCGCTTGGCACAACGCTTGGCACAACGTCCAGAGGGGGACCGCACACCATGTCGATGCTCGACGTTCACGATGTCTCGGTTCGATTCGGGGGAATCGTGGCCTTGGATGGCCTCTCGTTCACGATCGAAGACGGCGAGATCTGCGGCCTGATCGGCCCGAACGGCGCCGGCAAGACCACGATGTTCAACGTCATCAGCCGGATCTACGACGCCAGCGAGGGCCAGGTCACGTTCCGCGGCAAGAACCT